>JANNLP010000501.1:0-3797 GCA_031396905.1 Gemmataceae bacterium | reverse complement strand
GGACCGGTTCGTCCGCCAGGTGTCTCTGAATATCAGTTGCCAGGGCGTTCGCTGTCTCGTAACGCCGGCCGCGCTCCTTCTCCAGGCACTTCATGACGATCCAATCAAGATCGCCGCTGACGGTCTTAGTCAAACGCTTCGGATCCAAGTGCCGGTTGGCCGCGATGCTCGGCAATTCGTCTGACGACGACAGTCGCGTGCTGGGTTTCTGCGGTTCGACTTCGCGGATGACCCGGAGCATTTCCGAGAAGGCCGCCGACTGCAGTTGCTTGCGCGTGAACGGCGGCGTGCCCGCCAACAGCTCGTAGAGAATGACGCCGAGCGAATAAATGTCCGAGCGGGTATCAATATCCAGGTTGTTCAACTCGGCCTGTTCCGGCGACATGTATTCCAGCGTGCCGACGATTTGGCCGACCTCGGTGTGGATCGTACCATCAATGAGTGCTTGTTGCGTAGCCTTGGCCACGCCGAAGTCGATCACCTTGGGCACCGGTCGGCCGTCATAAAGGCCGACCAGCACGTTCGATGGCTTCAGGTCGCGATGGATGATGCCCTTTTGATGCGCGTGTTGCA
This sequence comes from Gemmataceae bacterium, assembly GCA_031396905.1. Classification (GTDB taxonomy): domain Bacteria; phylum Planctomycetota; class Planctomycetia; order Gemmatales; family Gemmataceae; genus JAIBBI01. Next base: position 3,224 of record JANNLP010000501.1, on the reverse strand, counting down.
CAGCCTGGCAAACTGGAATGAACAACTCAAGACGCTCCCGCGGCGTCAAATGCTCCTGATCGCAGTACTTGGTAATGTTGATGCCGTGGATCAATTCCATAACGAAGAACGGCCGGCCAGCAAGCCCACCCGGTGCGACAGGTGGGATTTGGCCAGCGTCTAGCACTTTGGCAATGTTGGCATGGTCCATCATCGCAAGCGCCTGACGCTCCGCTTCGAACCGGCGCAGGATTTTCGTCGAATCCATGCCGGCTTTGATTAACTTGAGTGCTACGCGCCGCTTGATGGGTTCGAGCTGTTCCGCGGCCCAGACAGTGCCCATGCCGCCTTCGCCGAGCTTCTCCAACAACTTGTAGGGCCCGACATGCTGGCCGATTTGTTCACCGTCGCATGATTCGAGTCCCGTTGCAACGAAGGCATCCGTTCGCGGCCCATCCGGCGCGGGGCTTTCACTGCCGGCTTCATCGTGGGAGCGCAGCAGTGCCTCGACGCGCTGCCGGGTGGGCGCATCAACATCGGCCAAACGGATGGCACGCTCATTCGACGGCAGGTCGGCGAGCGCCAAAAATAGTTCTTTGATGTTCACGGCATCGCTGGCCACGATTAGTCTCCGAGTCGAATCCCCCTTGTTCACTCATCAATGCGAACCGGGCGGAGAAAATGTCTCGCGCTGTCAATGCGCATCGGAAAGGGCATCGCGCAACCACGCGCGGGCGTAGGTCCAGTGGCGGTAGGCGGTGGCCCGCGATATTCCGAGTGCCTCTGCCGCTTGCTCCACGGAAAGGCCCGCAAAGATTCGCAACTTGGCCACTTCCGCGGATGATGCGTCATCGTCGGCTAGTTTTGTCAGCGCGACATCCAGGTCGAGCAGTTCATCGACTGCATCATCTGTCTTTGGAATATCGAGGAGTGGTAGCCGCTGCCGCTTCCCGCCGTGGCGTTCACACTTTTTTTGCCGGGCACGTTCAATCAATATGCGCCGCATCGCCTCGGCCGCCGCCGCGAAAAAGTGGCCGCGATTGTCCCACGCAGGGGACGCCTTCTCGCCGCCGCCCAGACGCAGATAAGCCTCATGTACCAGCGCGGTGGCGTCCAGCGTCTGACCCGGCTGCTCGTGTGCCAGCTTGGACGCAGCGAGCTTGCGAAGCTCATCGTACACCAGCGGCAACAGCTGCGATGCCGCGCGCGCATCGCCCGCGCCGATGGCTTCCAGAATCCGTGTGACATCGTTCATTCATCGATCAGTTTAGTGAACAAACTGATGGCGGATTCGGCTGTCCTTTGGATATGACTGTAGTTTTCGCCGGTCTGGCTATCAATCTCCGATCGGGACCATAATGAGGATTTCTGGCGGCCCATCCGCAAATAAGCCGGAGCCTGAGTTGATGATTGCCGCATTCAACAAAGACGGGTAGGATGCGGTTGTCGTGTGCCACCGAAGATCCCAGAGCATGACCATGCCGTTCCGAAATCACCGCCATGCACGTTCCATGCGCCGAGTCTCTCGTCTTTGGCTGAATCGCCTTGACGACCGTATTGTGCCCGCGGGTACCACGGTCATCACGCATGGCCTCAGCCTGACATCGCAATTCGGCTCCGACTCCTGGGTGCGAGCGATGGGCAATGCGATTGCCGCGCGCAGCCCTGACATCGATGTGTTTTTGATGTACGACTTCGCACTGGGCGAGTTGCGCTACGATGGCGGTGCCGAAGTGCCGGCCAACTTCAACGCGGCAACGAGTTCAAGCGAGCACATCGTTTACACCAGTTGGGAATCGGCATCGGCCCGCACGACGCCGGGTTGGGCCGAATCTGCCGCCGAGGGACTGTACGGTGCGTTGCGCCGGTATGGCCTGGCTGATCTCAATACACCAATGCACTTCATCGCCCACAGTTACGGGACCGTCGTCAACAGCGAGGTGATTCAGCGACTCGGTTTCCTCGACGGCGTCGCGGTCGATCAGATGACCACAATGGACCCGCACGATTTTTACGAAGTCTTCACAGGATCATTGGTTCCAACGTATGAAATCAACATCAAACAGCCTGATGTTCATGTGTGGTCAAATGTCACGTACGCCGACAATTATTACAACACGTCCGGTTCAAGCACGCTGTTCTCGCCGCTGCCGCATGGCCGTGCTCTCGACGGGGCAATGAACTTCGCCGCCGTCAACGTGAACCTGTCGGGTCTCGCGGGCTTCAATGAAAACGGCTCCATGCCGCACACTCGCGTCCACGAGTACTACGCGCTGACGATCGATCCCAATATCAACTTGTTCGACCCCTCGCTCCCTCAGAGCACGTGGAGCACGTGGTTTGCCGGCCCGTCCACGAATTACGGTTATCGCTACTCGCGCATCGGGGTTGCTTCGACATCGGGCGGCAGCGAGCTAGATCGTCTCACGCATTTTGCCGGCTACACACAACGGACCAACGTAGCTTCGCCGCCGGACAACTCCGCGCTGGATGTCGGGAAAGACCCGCCCACACGGATTTACAATGGCGACTTCTTCAACACCGCCGCGGGTTCGGGACTGCTGGCCGGTTACACGGGGTCGCCACAGATTATTGGAGCGCCGGCCAATCCGGCGGCACTTTTGAACAACAGTGGCAAGTCGTTTACGCATCTGCCGGTGTTGATTCCACCCAACGCCAAGTCATTCGCCTTTGATTTCAATGTCACCGGCCCATCATCAAACGATCCGTTGACTGTGACATTCAAACGTGACGACGACCAGACCTTTACCTATACCGATGCGACCATTCTGTTGTCCCCCGGTAGCGGCATGCGAACGCTGGATGTTGCCAACTTCCCGAATTTCAGTCAGTTGGCCGGCCGAATGGCATCCATCAGCTTCACACTGAACACGACGCAGTCCACGACGTCGTTGACGGTTGATAACCTTCGCATCAACAACCCGAGCGCCGCGATACAGTCGGTCGTTGTTAATGATGGCTCAGCGCAGCGGTCGCGTGTCACGAACTTACACGTCACGTTCAACCAGAACGTGGCATTGTCGGCCAACCCGGCCGACGCCTTCCAGTTGAACCGGCAGTCCGACAATGCGCCAGTCACACTTGCTGCATCGGTCGCGGGCAATGTCGTCACACTCACCTTTGCCGCAGGCCCGCTGGATTCTGGTTCGTTGGCCGACGGGCGATACACATTGACGGCACTCGCTGCGAAAATCAACGGCGGGTATTTTGACGGCAACAATGAT
>JANNLP010000488.1:0-1877 GCA_031396905.1 Gemmataceae bacterium | reverse complement strand
CGCGCCGACTGCCAATTTCTTTGGCACCACGACGATTGCCATCGAAGCCGATGATCAAGGCAGCACTGGTACCGGCGGCGCCCAGATCGGCAAGGCTACCGTCACGCTCGACGTGGCTGGAGTCAATGATGGCCCAACGATTACTATCGCACCGCAGACCGGCGACATTTTCACAGCGGAAGATACCAAACTTGCCTTCACATCAGGGCTGATCACGGTTGCCGACATTGATGCGGGTACCGATGCGGTCCAAGTCACTTTGTCGGTGACCAACGGTACATTGACGTTTGCCGACTTTTCCAAGCTGACCTTCACGACGGGCGATGGCACCGCAGACGCCAAAATGGTGTTTACGGGATCAATCGCGGACATCAATACCGCTTTGAATGGTCTCTCCTATCAGGGCAACCTGAATTTCAACGGCTCGGACGCGCTCTTGGTCGCTGTCGATGATCAGGGGCGAAACGGCACCGGCGGCAATCTGACCGATAGTGACGCGATCGAAGTTACGGTCACAGCGGTCAATGATGCCCCGACCAATAATGTGCCGGGCACGCAGACTATTGATGAAGATGGTTCGCTGACGTTTACTGGCGCCAATGCGATCACGATCTCGGATGTGGATGCCGGGACTTCGACAGTGAAAGTCTCGCTCACGGCGACCAACGGCCTATTGACGCTGTCTGGTACGACAGGTTTGACGTTCACCACCGGCGACGGGACTGGCGATGCGTCGATGACCTTCACCGGCACAATTGCCAACATCAATGCTGCTCTGGCCGGCTCAAAGTTCGTGCCACCCGCGAACTTCAACGGCGCGGCCTCGGTGCAAATCGTGACCGACGATCAAGGTGCGGCCGGCACCGGCGGAAGTCTCACCGATACCGATACTGTCGTTGTCAACGTTAATGGCATCAATGATGCGCCGTTCGTTAAGAACGATACGTTCACGACCAAGCAGAATCAAACGCTCCACGTCGATGCTCCGGGCGTATTCGTCAACGACACCGATCCCGAAGGGACGCCGCTGACTTTCATCCTGGTCACTGACGTGCCGGCAGCCACCGGTAAACTGATCGACTTGACCAATGGCGGATTCGACTTTGTGCCCGCGCCGAATTTCGTCGGCACCACCACCTTCCAGTACAAGGCGAGCGACGGAACGTCGGAAAGCGTTGTGGCCACGGTCACAATTACGATCACCGCGAACTTCACGCACCTCTTCGCTACCGGGGCTGGGGCTGGCGGGTCGCCACACGTGGTTGTTCACAATGCCGATGGTTCGGTACGCTTTAGCTTCAATGCTTTTGCCGACACCTTCACTGGTGGAGTGGCTGTGGCGACCGGCGACGTCAACGGTGATGGCATCGAAGACATCATCGTGGGTGCCGGGCCGGGCGCTGGACCGCACGTGCGCGTTCTCAGCGGTGCTGACCTGGGCCAGATCCATAGCTTCATGGCCTTCGACATGGCGTTCAGCGGCGGCGTGAGCGTCGCGGCGGGCGATGTCAACGGCGACGGTTTCTCCGACGTGATCGTCGGCGCGGGACCCGGTGCCGGCTCGCATGTCCAGGTCTTCGACGGCACGACCGGTAGTGTCATTCAAAGCTTCATGGCCTACGACTCCGGCTTCACCGGTGGTGTCAGCGTGGCATCAGGCGACTACGACGGCGACGGCAAGGCCGACATTGTCACAGGGGCCGGTCCGGGCGGTGGACCGCATGTCCTTGTCTACGCCGGCATGTCGGGCCAGATTCTCACAAGCTTCTACGCCTTCGACCTCGCCTTCACCGGTGGAGTGAATGTGGCAGCCGGTCAGTTCAATTTCAGTACGACCGCAAACGTTGCGGACATCCAGCCCGCAATCTTCACCGCCG
>JANNLP010000485.1:0-1927 GCA_031396905.1 Gemmataceae bacterium | reverse complement strand
GCTTCCATCACGAGCACGGCAAAATCCTGCTTAGCGGGAATGGTCACCTCAATAGTCCCGGACGCAACTTTCTGGACGCTGCCTAATAGGTCCGCGTGCAACTGCCCGACATCTGCCGCGGCCCCGACCGTTTGTTCGTTCTGCTTCAAGCAGACAAAGACGCTGACCGGGCAGTCGCTCGACGAAAACTCCACGGTGACCTTCTGATCGTACTTCGGCCCGTCGATGTAAACGGTGTTGATGCCGGCCGGTTCGACAATCAGCGTTCGCGAATCCTTGAGCTTGGATTGGCAGCCGGCGAGCGCCGTTGCCATGAAGGTAACCAACATGACGCGAAACATGCGATCAATCCTCATGCTTATGAGAAGTTGAACAGTCATTCCCGCCGGGCTTTACTCGGCGGGCACATTTAACCTGACAAACTTCTGTGACCGGATGCGCGTTGCGAGTCCGCGAGTGCTTTTTTCGCAGAGTCGGTCGTCGCCAAATTCATCAAGAATCAGCCCGGCGTGCGAGTCCCGCTGGCCACCAGATAGCTTATGAAGTCCGGCTACAGCGTGTGGCAGGCATTTTGATCCACCATCGCTACAACAAACGCAGGCGATTCTGACATGATTTCGCGAGAGTCAACGCACATGGACACGCTACTCGACCGCTTTCTCCGCTATGTTCGTATCGACACGCAAGCCAATGAGGCATCGAAGTCGTATCCGTCCACACCGGGGCAATTGGTGCTGGGCAACATGCTCGCCGCAGAGTTGCGGGCACTCGGATTGACCGATGCTCAACAGGATGAGCATGGAATCGTCATGGCCACCGTGCCGGGGAATACGAAGAAACCGGCACCGACCATTGCGTGGATCGCCCATGTGGACACGTCGCCGGAGACGTCGGGCAAGGATGTCAAACCAATCATCCATCGCGGCTACGATGGCAAGGACATCGTTTTGCCGGGCAATCCGGAAAAAGTGCTGCGGCCCAGTGAGTTTCCCGAATTGCTCAAGTGCATCGGCAAGACGCTCATTACAACCGACGGCACGACGCTGCTCGGTTCCGATGACAAGTCCGGCGTGGCCGTCATCATGGCGGCAGTGCAGGAACTAATGAGCCGGCCTGAGCTGCCGCGCGGGCCGATCCGCATCGTATTTACCTGCGATGAAGAAGTGGGCCGGGGCGTGATTCATGTTGATGTCGCCAAGGTCGGAGCTGTGGTTGGTTACACGCTGGATGGCCAGGGCGAGGACGAGATTGAGGGCGAGACGTTTTCCGCCGACAAGGCCACCGTGACCATCCGCGGTGTGAACATTCACCCGTCAATGGGCAAAGGCAAGATGATCAACGCCATCCGGTTGGCGGGCTTGTTCATCGATCGCCTGCCTCGGCAATCGCTGTCGCCGGAGACGACCGAGGGCCGGCAGGGCTTCATTCACCCGTACCACATCGAAGGTGGCGTAGCCGAGGTCACGATTGGCCTACTACTCCGCGATTTCATCACCGCCAAGCTCGGCGAGGAAGCGGAGCTATTGCGATCAATAGCGACGTTGTTAGAGATTGAATTCCCCGGCGCGAAAGTGGAAGTCGCCGTCGCCAAGCAATACCGCAACATGGCCGATGGTGTGGCCAAAGAGCCACGAGCAATGAATTACGCCATCGAAGCGATGAAACGGGCCGGCTGCGAGCCAAAGATCCTTTCGATCCGTGGCGGCACCGATGGATCGCAGCTCACTGAGAAGGGCTTGCCCACGCCGAATCTGTCAACCGGCGAGCATAACCCGCACTCGCCGCTGGAATGGACGTGTCTGGAAGAGATGCAATCGTGCGTGAAAACGCTGGTGGCATTGGCAGGCGTATGGGCCGAGAAGGCCTGATACTGAATGGCGCTGGAGCATGAAAATTGGGTCGCTCTTGTGGGTCTCGCAGACTCGAC
>JANNLP010000481.1:0-3933 GCA_031396905.1 Gemmataceae bacterium | reverse complement strand
GCCGGCAGCCTTGACGGCTGATCTGGAACTGATCCGCGGCCTGGGGTACGCGGTCAATCACGTCAACTACCAGGTGAAAACGATCCATATCGTTGACCACGACCATATCGAACGGAGTCGTAGTTGTGCCTTCTTCCTTGTAGCCGCGAACGTGCAAATTGCCGTGGTTGGTTCGTCGATAGGTCAAACGGTGAATGAGCCACGGGTAACCATGAAACGCAAAGATAATCGGCTTGTCTTTAGTGAACAAGTCGTCAAAATCGGAATCCGAAAGCCCGTGCGGATGTTCACTTGCGGGCTGAAGCTTCATCAGGTCCACGACGTTAATGAGACGAACTTTTAATTCCGGCAGAAATTGACGCATCAGATCGATGGCGGCTAACGTCTCCATCGTTGGCACGTCGCCACAACACGCCATCACCACGTCGGGTTCTCCGCCGTGATCATTGCAGGCCCACTCCCAGATGCCGAGACCAGCGGCGCAGTGCTTGATGGCTTGGTCCATCGTCAACCACTGCGGCGCGGGTTGTTTGCCGGCGACGACGACGTTGATGTAGTTGCGGCTGCGCAGGCAGTGATCAGAAACGGACAATAGTGTGTTGGCATCCGGCGGCAGGTACACACGGATGACCGAAGCTTTTTTGTTGACGACGTGATCGAGAAAGCCGGGGTCCTGGTGGCTGTGGCCATTGTGATCCTGCCGCCAGACGTGGGAACTGAGCAGGTAGTTGAATGATGCGATCGGCTTGCGCCATGGGATGTGATTGCAGACTTTGAGCCATTTGGCATGTTGGTTGAACATCGAATCGATGATGTGAATGAATGCCTCATAGCATGAGAAGAAGCCATGCCGGCCAGTGAGCAGATAACCCTCCAGCCAGCCCTGGCACTGGTGTTCACTCAGCACTTCCATCACTCGGCCGTCCGGCGACAGATGATCATCTTCCGGATAAATGTCGGACATGAAGCAACGGTTTGACACGTCCAGCACGTCTTGCCACCGGTTGGAATTGTTCTCATCCGGGCTGAACAGACGCATGTTTTTGCCATCCGCGTTCAGCTTCATGGTGTCGCGAAGAAATCGGCCCATTTCGCGCGTGGACTCGGCATCATTCACGCCGGGGCTGGACACCTCGACGGCATACTTGCGGAAGTCCGGCATCTTCAGGTCGCGGAGGAGCAACCCGCCGTTGGCATGTGGGTTGGCGCTCATGCGGCGATGGCCTACCGGTGCCAGTGCGGACAATTCCTCGTTGAAGCGCCCATGATCGTCGAAGAGTTCCTCGGGCCGATAACTCTTCATCCATTGTTCAAGGACGTGAACGTGTTCGGGCTTGTCCATGTCGCCCATCGGGACTTGATGGCTGCGCCAATAGTCCTCGCATTTCTTGCCGTCAATGTACGCCGGGCACGTCCAACCCTTTGGCGTGCGAAACACAATCATCGGCCAAATCGGACGCTTTACGTTGTTATTGCAGCGAGCGTCGGACCAGATGCGATTGATCTCCGCTGTTGCCTCATCCAGCACTGCGGCCAGTTGCTGTTGTACGTCGTCCGGGTCGTGCCCCTCGACGAAGTACGGCCTGTAGCCCATTCCTTCAAATAGTTTTTGCAACTCCACTCTCGGAATACGGGCGAGGAAGCAGGGGTTGGCGATCTTGTAGCCATTCAGATGAAGGATTGGCAAAACGCAGCCATCGCGAGCAGGATTGAGGAATTTGTTGCCATGCCAACCGGTGGCCAGCGGTCCGGTTTCCGCTTCCCCGTCGCCGACGATGCAAGCAACGATCAGGTTTGGATTATCAAAAGCCGCCCCGAACGCATGGCTCAGCGAATAACCAAGTTCACCACCCTCATGAATGCTGCCCGGTGTTTCCGGGGCAACGTGACTCGGGATGCCTCCGGGAAAACTGAATTGCTTGAACAACTTTTTCATCCCTCCGGTATCTTGGCTGACATCCGGATACACCTCGCTATACGTGCCTTCAAGGTAGGCATGCGCGACCAATGACGGTCCGCCGTGCCCTGGCCCGATGATGTAGATCATGTCCAAGTCGTCGCGCTTAATGACGCGATTCAGGTGCACGCACAGCATGTTCAGACCGGGTGATGTGCCCCAATGGCCTAGCAACCGCGGTTTGATGTGCTTTCGTTGCAGGGGCACTCGAAGCAATGGATTGTCGAAGAGATAGATTTGACCAACGGACAAGTAGTTGGACGCTCTCCAGTAGGCATCCATCTTGCGCAGCTCATCAGCCGAAAGCGGGCCGGCAGTCCTTGCCTCGCCGCTGTCGCGCGTTTTCGATCTTGAATCTGAATTTGCCATTAATCCATCCCCTCATCCAAGCCCATTCCGAATCCATGCTGTCTAACTTAGCCATTGGATCCCATGAGGATAAACAATACCGTACAACGCTCTCAGACGGCGGAAGAAGCGAAAGGAGGCAGTTATGGCAGCCACAGTGCTGACGATCAACGGCGGTTCGTCGAGCATCAAATTCGCTCTGTTTGAAATCGGTGATTCGCCTCGGCCGCTGATGTCGGGAAAAGTGAATCGAATCGGTTTCGGCAAAGCTGAATTCACAGCGACGAGCGCCGATGCACAGTTGCATTTGCGCCAGCAAATCGAGGTTCCCGATCACAAACAGGCCGTCGGTTGGCTGATTGAGGAGCTTGGGAATCACGTCGGACTCCAGGACGTGGCAGCCATCGGCCATCGCGTGGTACATGGCGGCACTCGATACACAGATGCACAGGCAATCACCAAGCAAATGGTCGACGAACTACGGCGTCTTACGCCATTGGCCCCGAATCACCTGCCGGCGGAGATTGCGATCATCGAGGCTTTGACACAGCGTTTTCCCGGCGTGTCGCAGGTTGCCTGTTTCGACACGGCGTTTCACCACGATTTGCCGCGCGTCGCTCAACTGTTGCCATTGCCACGGCGCTACGAAGCGGCAGGTGTTCGACGCTATGGCTTCCACGGCGTGTCCTACACGTTTCTAATGGAGAAGCTGGCGCAGGTCGCAGGGCTGGCAATTGCGCAAGGCCGGGTTATTCTGGCTCACCTCGGTGCGGGAGCAAGTATGGCGGCTGTTCGCGGAGGGAAGTGCATTGATACCTCCATGTCGTTTACTCCAACGGCCGGGTTGGTGATGGCGACCCGCAGCGGAGATTTGGATCCTGGCGTCTTAACATACCTGATGCGTAGCGAAGGACTTACGGCCGATCAGGTCGATGAACTGGTGAACCATCGATCTGGGCTGCTCGGCATTTCGGACGCCAGTCCAGACATGCGAGATCTCATGGGACGAATGGCAAGCGATCCGCGCGCGGCAGACGCAGTCGAGGTCTTCTGTTACCAAGCCAGAAAATGGATCGGGGCCTTTGCTGCGGCCCTCGGCGGCCTCGACACAATTGTCTTCTCGGGTGGCATCGGCGAAAACGCACCTGACGTTCGCAATCGTATTTGCGCTGGTTTGAGTTTCCTTGCATTCGATCTGGACCACGATCGCAACCAAGCCAATGCAATGAAGATCTCGACGGAGACAAGCCAAAGCAATGTTTGGGTGATTCCGACCGACGAGGAATTGATGATCGCCAATACGGTTTGTCGCCTGTTGACCACGTCGGGCAATAAATACTGACAGCCAATCCCATGCAATTGATGAAAGTCCCACATGAATGAAAAAAAGGCCTCGGGAGCAATCCCGTTCGGCACGGGCTTTGGGAAAAGGTGTCGTGAAGGGAGATAACAATGGCCGGGGGCAATCCCGTTCGGCGCGGGATTGGGTAGAACCTGTTTCACAACCCTGCTTGACGTGATCGGCGGTGTAGGTCGATAATGTGCCGAAAGGAGTTTCGGCTATGGCACGCAGGACGCGTCGGGTGGTGTCGGACAAACTTTGGGAACAGGTGGAACCGCATTTGCCC
>JANNLP010000473.1:0-20750 GCA_031396905.1 Gemmataceae bacterium | reverse complement strand
CAGGAAGTGGCGGCGCTTCGAGGTGTTGCTGCCTCTCCAGTTCAATGACGGTCGAGAAGTTCCTCCGGAATGGCTCGCGGAAGCCGTGCTGGAAGTTGTTGATGAGTTTGGCGCGGTGAGCCACGAGACTCAAAAAGTCGAAGGTCATTGGCGGCAAGGCGGAGTTATTTATCGCGACAACCTTGTGCGTCTTGTCGTTGACGTGCCGGACTTGGCCAAGAACCGCAAATGGATTCAGGGCTTCAAGGAGCGATGGAAACAGCGTCTTGAACAACTTGAGTTGTGGATGGTGAGTTACTCGATCAATGTCGAGTAGCTTATCTCAAACTCTCCAAAATCTTCATTCGCATCGCTGACAAGGCCGGGATCAGACCGCCGAGGCGCCCCATCACCAATGTGAAGAGTACGCCGGTTAGTAGCACTTTCGCATCCACGGCCAGACGCAGAATCACGGTTTTGCCGCCGCCTTGGCCGCTGGAGATGCTGCTGGTGGCGGACCAGCCGTCGCAGACTGTGCCTAGCGCACAACCCAATAGGCCGCCTATGAGTGCAATGGCCAATGATTCGAGCAGAAACGACACCAGGATTTGCCAGCGCTTGAAACCTAGAATGCGCATGACGGCGATTTCCTTCATGCGCTGCGCGATGGAGGCGAACATGGTATTCATCACGCCGAAGATGCCGCCGAGGGCCATGATGACGGCAACGCCGATGATGGCGTAAAGAAATTGTTTGCTTGTCTCGGATTGTTTGCTGAAGTATTCGACTTCCGTCTGGGCGTTGACTTTCGGATTGGTGAAACGGTTGGCCAGGTGATAGGCCATATCGTTGGCCCGCTCCATGATGGTTTCGCGTGAGCCGTCGTCGGCGATGCGGGCCACCATCGAGTTGTAGCCATTCTTGTTGAACAACTTGGCGACCAGGTTTTGTTTCGCCCACACTTCGGAGCCGAAGGTGGTGCCGTCGGATTTCATGATGCCGACGACGACCCAGGTGCGGTCGGCCAGTTGAAACGTGTCGCCAACTATCAGAGTAGCTTTGCCGACTGACTTGCCGAATTCCCGGGCTACGCCGGCGCCGAGCGTTGTTTCGATTTGATCGTTTTCGCCTGGCTGGGCACCCTGCGGTGTGAGCACGCCGGCTTGCGAAAACCACCGCCCATGTTGCAGCGTGAGGTCATGCACTTTGCCGGCGATGTCGGGATCGACGATGCCGCGAATTTGCACAAAGCGCTTTTCACCAGGTCTATCCGGTAAAGGCTGGCAGGCGACGGCATAAGTTTCATTGCTGGCCCAGACGCGATTTCGGCCATCCACTTCGTTCGTTTTCCATTGCACTCGCTGTGGCAGCGGACTGCCTGCTTTATCCATCGGGCAGCTTTCCGTTTCGATCAATGCCACATCGCTGAAGCCCAGGTTGCTGAACACTTCGTCGGTGGAGCCGTCGGCCAGGATCAGGATGTTGGCGGGTTGGCCGCTTTCTTCAGTGACCTTGTACATGCCGTTGACGAAGGCGAGCATGACGGTGAGCAGTGCCACGACTACGGTGAATGAAACGGCCGTGAGCAAACTGATCCGCCAGCGCACCAGGAGGTTGCGAAGGTTGTATGTGAGTGGCACCTTGCCGACGGCGGCCAACACGGCCAAGTCAAGCAAATAAACAACCACGATCCATGTGATCCAGCGGAGGACACCTTGTAGCCGCAGCCAAATCACAATTTCGTGGGACGCGACCAGCAGCGCGATGATGGAAGCCGCGCCGATGGCGATGGCAAACAGCCGCTGGCCGATTCGCTGCCAAAAGCTGGACCGGCTCGCCGCGTCGGTAATCACCGTTTCATCCGGAATCGCCGCCGGCAGCATTAACAAGAGCGACGAAATCGGCAACATGGCGGGCAAGACAATGATGGGAATACTGATCAGTGTCTTGAGCAGCCTTCGATTGAAGTCGTAAGCCGGCCAAAATCGTGCGCGAAGATTGGCGAACCGCTCGGTGCGCACTCGCGGGGCCTCTGTCGTGTACTCCGGTGCCATTTGCAACACACTGCCCATCACCGGCTCCATCACGCGATTTTCGCGAAAACTTCCGACACACGTACGCTGCGGGCCGACCAGGCGGGCAGGAAACTCCCGGCCACGCCGGCAATGATGCCCAACACCGGCCCCCACCACAACGCGGACCAGGGAATAAAGAACTTGCCGAAGAAGGCGATGGGAAACTGAATGCCGCCGAATGAGTTTACGGCGAAGTAAGCCAGCGTTGTGCAGATGGTGCCGCTCAACATTCCGAGCAAGAGCGCTTCGCCCACGACGAGAATCAGTATCTGCCACGGTTGGAAGCCGAGCACTTTCATCACCGCCATCTCCGGCCGACGTTCGCGGACGCCGATGGAAATGGCAATGGCAATGACCAGAATCATGATCACGACAATGGCCGGCACGAGCAGAAAGCGCATGCCGGCCAGGATGTCCTTGTACGCATCCAGAAACGAGGCGATGGCCGACGAGCCACGTTCGATTTTCACCGGCGGAGTGGCGAACTTGCCGGGCTGGCTGAGGATGTCGGACACGGCCATCATTGTGGGTTCGTCCTTGACGCGAACCCAGTACAGGTTGATGTAGCGGTCCGCCAACGGGTGCGGTTTGCGGTTGGTTTTTTCGTAGGTGTCGAGCGCTTTTTGCAGGTATTCGAGGTTGAGAATCGCGTTTCCATCGTAGCGGCCTGCGCTCTTTGGAAATGTACCGACGACTTCCACTTCGAATTCGATGTCCTTGTACATGGCCGGGAAGCAATAGCACTTGAGCTTGTCGCCAACTCGGCGATTGATCGTCTTCAGCTTTTCTTCGCTGAGAATGATGCCTTTCAGATTGTCGCGCATCGCCTGCACGTTGTCGCGCATTTGTTTGGCTTCATCCGGAGCTAGGCGGTCCTGTTCCAAGTCGTCCATCATGTGGAGCAGGCCGCGCGGGTCCATCGCGAAAAAGAAAATAATGTTTTCGGCGCTGCGTTTCGCCGGGTCGGGGTCCAAGGATGTGCCGACGAAGCTCCAGGTCATGATGTCTTTGACGGGATCAGGCCGGACAGCTTCGGGCAAAGTCATCACTTCGCGCGTGAGTTCCGCAACATAGCGTGGCGGCATCTGGCTGGGGATCTGGAACTTGTCCGTTACGAGCGCGCGGAAATTGCCGGCACGGGCGGCCGTCTGCGATTCGAGAAATCCGAGAATCGACCAGATGACAGCGATGACGAAGACCATTACGAAGATGGCCAGATACGACAACGAACTGCGAAGGAGATTGCGGCGAATGCTCTTGAGGATGATGACGGCAAACTTCGGGGCGGCGACGGCGAACGTGCCGAGTTTCACTGGGAGACTTGGCGCGGTGCGTTCCGTGAACCAGCCGAAGCTGCGCATGCCCAATTCCGCCAGACCGAGACAGGCAAAAAACGGCAACAGCAGCGCGTAAAGCGCCAGCACGACAATTGCCACAATCTTGAGTGCCAACAACATTCTGAGTGTTGTCCCTAATTCCGAACGAAGGCAACGATGGGTTCGTCGCCGTTGGTTGTTTCCGTGACCAGCCGGCCTTTTTCCAGGTGCACGATGCGCTGGGCCCGTTCGGCGGCGTGCGGGTCGTGCGTCACCATGATGATGGTCTTGTTCAGGTTTTCGCGCAGCATTTCCATCAAGTCGAGAATTTCACTTGCGGACTTGGAATCGAGATCACCTGTTGGTTCGTCGGCGACAATAATCGTGGGGTCGGTGACGATGGCCCGCGCGATGCCGACCCGCTGTTGTTGACCGCCGGACAACATGCCGGGGCGGTGCTGCATGCGGTCGGACAAGCCGACCAATTCCAGTGCATTCAACACCTGTCGTTTGCGCTGTGCTGCCGTGAGTGGTAACAGCAATAGCGGCAACTCGACGTTTTCGTAGGCCGTCAGCACCGGCAGCAAGTGATAAAACTGAAACACGAAGCCGACGTGTCGGGTGCGCCAGCGAGCCAATTGGCTTTCGGTCATTGAGGAAATGACTTGGTCGCCGACGGTGATCCGGCCGGAAGTTGGTTGATCAAGCCCCGCGATCAAATTGAGCAGCGTTGTTTTGCCGGAACCGGATGGACCCATGAGTGCGAGGAATTCGCCCTCGGCCACTTCGACGTTCAAATCGACAAGCACGTCGATCTTCTCGGTGCCACGCGTGAACGATTTGTGCAGTTCGCTGACATTGACAATAGTAGCGGCCGTCACTTCGTTGCCTCCGCGCTGGTGCCTTTTTCCGGCTGCAAGAACGTCACACGAGCATTCATTCCCGGTTTTAGATAAACGCCTTCTTCTTCTTTCGGAATCACCAGCTTCACCCGCACCTGGATCGCCGCTTTGTTTTGCAGTGCGATCGGCATGAGTCGATCCACCTTGCCGGTGTAAAAACGGCTGGGATATGCGTCCGTGGAAATCTTGCACGGCATGTACTGAATCACCCGCGCGATGTCGCGCTCGGGAATTTCCAGCTCGACTTCCAGGTCGCTGAGATCGGCCATGTCGCAGACGCTTTGTGAAATCGCATTGAACGACAGCGGGCTGGCCAGGTTGCCCAGCTCGGCGGTTTTCTTGAGAATCGTGCCATCCACGGGAGCGCGAATGGTGCAGTTATCCAGCCGCCACTTCGCCCGCTTGAGCCTCGCTTCGTACTGATTCACCTCGGCGGCAGCAACGGCGATTCGCTCCTGTCGCGGGCCAAGCTTGATCAGTTCCAATTGCTTCTGCAACCGCTTGACCTTCTGCCCCTGCGATGTGTAGGCATACTGCGATTGTTCAAACTCATCGACTGATAGCGCCGACGAGCCAAGATTTTGATTGCGTTCATAGCGCAACTTTACTTGCTTAAGAGTCTCCTCCGCCTCCTTTAACTCCGCCGACGCCTGGTCGATCTCCTCGGGCCGAAAGCCGTTCTTGAGTTCTTCCAGTTTGGCGCGACTGTTGGCGACATTGGCTTGAGCTTCAAGGTATTCCGCTTCGTAACTGGCGGTGTCGAGCACGGCCAGCACGTCGCCTTTCTTGAAACGCTTGCCCTCTTCGATGTTCAATTCAACAATGCGGCCCGCCACTTCGACCGGGCTGACCTGAATCTGATGGGCCGCGATGATGTAACCTTTGGATTCAAGTGCCACCGCGCCCGGTGCAATCACTGTGTTGGGCGCGGATTTGACCGCAGCGACATCGCTGGGTGTTGCCGTGCTCGGCGCGGCGACAGTCACAGGTTGCGGTCGCTGTGATCGCACGAATAGACTGGCTGTGCTAAACGCCAATAACAACGTCAGCGTCCACGGCAGCCAGCCCACGCGGCCACCGGTTTGTACGGCATCAGCTTGTTCGGGCAGTCGCAGCATGGCCACGCGGTCGCGCATGGTCAAGTTGGTCGGTTCAATCATGGCGTCGCCCTTTCGTTTTGGACTTGGCCGAGGCTCGCTTGAGGTTTGGTCCGGTAACAATGGCAAACAATTGCTGGCATACCTTCAACATTTCTTTGCGATCAAACGCCTTCGGGTCGGCCACAAGTTGGACGGCCAATCCGTGGGCAACTGCTTGAAAAAGACTGGCACGAATTCGGGCCGACAGCGCCGGCTTACGGCCCGGCGCCGCGTTCAGTTCATTGATCAGAATCGTTCGCCAATGTTCATACAAGTCGGCGAGCCGCTGGCGAAAATCATCGCGATGTCCAGTTTGCGCCAGGAAGGTGTATTGAAGGCCGACAAATTCGGGCATCATCGGCAGAAACATGATCATGTTGAGCACGTCGGCCATGTGCAGCTTGGGATCGCGTAAACCCGCTGGATGTTGCAGCGTCACCCGCGCCCGCATCCGCGCTACCGTGCGGTCGAACACCGCAAGCAAGATGCGTTCTTTTTCGGGGAAGTAATAGGTGAGTTGTCCGCGGCTCATGCCGGTGCGTGCTTCGATCTCGGATAGCGATAAATTCTGAATCCCTTCGTCCGCAATGATGGCCGCCGCCGCGTCGATGATCTCCGCACGGCGAATCGCGCCGACATCCACGCGATGACGGCGGGCGATGCCATTGCGCGATGGTCTCGTTTTGGTCGATGACTTTGGCACGTTCATCCCATTGTGGCAATCAGACCGAACGATCTAATGATAGACCGTATGGTCTAACAGCGTCAAGTGATTTCACCTTACTTCGGTCTGCCGACAACATATGCCAATGCGGTTTCGCAAATTGACAGGAATAATAGCAGCCAGAGCAGCTTGGACGTCCATTCCAACTTCGAGCGTTCACCGCCCTGGAACGCGCTGAGATCGTCGGTGACCTGCAAATGTACCGGTGCGAAGCCGAGCCGTTCATTGATGCGCTCGGCGGTCAACAGTTCAGGACTGATCGCTTCATCCGGATCGAACGTTACGGCAAACGGCGCGCCGGCCGTGTCTGAGGCATCGCCTGGTTGTAGTCGATAAAGGCCGGCCATCGGTGTGTCCGGCGCACTGATGCGCGGGCGGCCCTGCACCGGCTCGGGCAATCCCACGCGGACGCGCTGCCCGTCGGGTCGAACCATGATATAGGCTCGCTCGGCGTCGGTGGCCGGCACGTTCCACTTGATGCCTGTTCGCGCAGTGGCATTGTGGGAATCCGCCTCGGCCAGCAACAGGTGCGCGAGCAAAGCATCAACGAGCGGAACATATGCGTTGACCCATAATGGCAGGTCGGTCCAGTCCACATCAGCCGATGTCGTCATCATGGCGACCGTGCCAGCCCCGACCGATCGTGACGCCAGCAATGGCTTACCGTCGCTGGTCCGCAACAAAACGCGGGTGGGTCCACGGCCCTCGTCGGCCTGTAGCAACGTCCCATCGATCAGCCGACGAGTCTTCACCTGGCCAAAGGTTTGATAGGTTTCATCATCACGGAACTTGGCAAAGGCCGGGTCGGTGAGACTATTGCGATCAATGCCGACTTCCGTTTGCTCGGTGTAAGTCTGAATCGAGATTGGTCGCAAAGGCAACAGCGGAAAGCGGTCGAGCAGCACTTTGGCATACGCCTCGGGTTTCACGCGGTCCCCGGCAAAGACGATCAGGGACTTGCCCTCGCGGACGAAGCGATCCAGCCCGGAGACGAACTCCGGCGGCAAGACTTCGCCCGGCCTTGAACTATCGCGCTCGACGGCGACATTCGTCAGGATACACATATCGTGATCCATCAACATGTGCGGCGATGCACGTCCTGGTGAGACCACATGCGCTTGCAAATAGTACTTTGATTTGTCGGTGTCCTTCACCGGGAGCAGTGCATGAAGCAGGAAAAACGTGCTGGCTTTCTCGGGTTCACGCTCATTCGGCGCGCCATCAACGACAAGCACGCGCACCCGATCACGCACCCGCAACACGCGGTCGCAGCGGTCGTCGGCTGCCAAGTCATCAGATTGCACGCGGGCGGTCACGGTGTGTAGTCCAGGCTCGCTCCACCGTGCCGTCAGTGAAATGGCCCGTGTTTCGCCGGGGTCGAGCCGGGGCAGTGGTTGCGTTTCCCGCCGTCGATCATCACTATCCGGCACCAGTGACACGGTGAGATCACGCAGCACGTCCCGACCGGTATTCCTAACCAGCACAGAAAAACCAACGCGCTCACCGGTGTGCGGCAATCCCGTCTGTGGTGAAACGCTGACCAGCGTCGCGTTGCGGGCCAACTCCTTTCCGCAGTGACACACATAGATCGAAGCCATCTTCCGGCATGAACGCGCCGCTTCCGCCACCGCGGCCGATTGTTGATCGAAGGCCCGCGCCTGTGCATCGGTCAACACATACAACTCTCGTTGCGGCGACGAACCACGCCGCAACGCCTCGGCCGCATCACGCAATCCCGGAGCCAAATCGCTGCCGCGTGCCGTTGCGCTGATCCCATCAACAAGAACCTGGGCCGAGTCCAGATCGGAAGATCGGCGTGGACCAATGAGATTCGCACGATCCGAGCAGGCGATGAGTTGTACCGTCGAGTTGGCCGGCAGGTGAGTGATGATGGCTCTGGCGGCGGCTTTCGCGCGATCGAGTCGTGTCATCGTGCCATCTTTGGCGTCCATGCTCAGCGACGTATCGAAAAGCAGCACGGCATCGACGGCATCGCTACCGGTAGTTCCAAGTATTGCACGTGATGTCGGTCGTGCCAGGGCCAGCGCCAAAACCACCAGCATGAGCATGCGCAGCAATAGCAACAATAGCTCCTGAAAGCGTAATCGCCGGCTGGTTTGTTCGATGGACTGCCGCAAAAAGCTCATCGCTGCCCAATAGACAGTGCGATGCCGGGCGCGAAAGAACAAGTGAATGACGACCGGAACTCCGGCCGCCAATCCGCCCCACAACAGATACGGCGTGAGAAACGACATACCGTGGCATGATAGGCACGGAACCGCGTCGCAAATAGTGTTGTGGCCAACGACCGCAGGTCGGTACATTATACTTAACGCCGCCGGTTCCGATACATGATGAATTCACTCACTCGATCTGCGATTCTGTCCCTGCTGTTATTCGTACCTGATGTCTGCGCCGGCGACGCCGGCACCGACTTTTTCGAGAACAAGATTCGCCCAGTGCTGGTTGAGCATTGCTACTCTTGCCATTCCACGAATGCAAAGACGAAAGCCGGTCTGGCGCTCGACACGAAAGTCGGCGTTTTGGAAGGCGGCGACTCCGGGCCGGCACTGGTACCCGGTAAACCCAGTGAAAGCCTGCTGCTGACTGCGGTGAAATATGCCGGGGAAACGAAGATGCCGCCGGCTGGCAAGTTGCCGGACGCGGTGATCGCGGATCTGGAGAAGTGGATCGCGATGGGCGCGCCGGACCCGCGCGTCGCCAGCAAGGCAATCACCATCGACGAAGCACGGAAGCGTTGGGCGTATCAGCCTCTGTCGGGTGTCGGGGATCGGGGGTCGGGCGTCGGGAAGAGTGTTGATGAATGGATCAATACTCGGTTGGCGGGGAAGAAGCTGACTTTATCGCCGGCTGCGGATGCGCGGACGTTGGTGCGGCGGTTGTATCTCGATTTATTGGGATTGCCGCCCTCGCCGGAACAGGTCGTTGAGTTTGTCAACGATACGTCGCCGAAAGCATACGAGAAACTGGTGGATCACTTGCTCGCCAATCCGCAATTCGGCGAGCGCTGGGCGCGGCATTGGTTGGATGTCGCGCGCTTTGCCGAGAGTTCGGGATACGAACACGACAATGATCGGCCCCATGCTTATCAGTACCGCGACTTCGTCATTCAGGCATTCAATCACGACTTACCGTTTGACAAGTTTGTGCAATGGCAGATCGCCGGCGATGAACTTGCGCCGAATGAGCCGCTGGCCTTGAAGGCAACTGGCTTCCTGGCGGCTGGCCTGATGAATGGCCAAGTCACGGAGCGCGAAGTCGAGAAGGAACGCTATGAGGTTCTCGATGACTGGGTCGGCACCATCGGCACGGCGTTCCTTGGGTTGACCGTGGGCTGTGCCCGGTGCCACGATCACAAGTTTGACCCGATTCGCGCCGAAGACTATTACCGTATGGCCGCGCATTTCACTTCAGCGGTCCGAGTGAATCTCAATGTGCCGCACGATCCACCCGCAGCCAAGCGCATGATCGCGGAACACCAGCGGCACATTGCATCGCTGGAAGAAGGTGTGCGTAGGTTTGAGGACACAAAGGCTCATGGTCCGGCCGAGGCGTGGCGCGCGAGCACACCGAAGCTTCCTGTTGCACCTTGGCTCGTCATGACGGCAGACGACACGCAGAAAGGGAAAACTCGACGCGGCCTAGAGTCGGATTTCGATCTCACGCCGCAACCGGACGGTTCATACTTGTTCACGCGGCTCAACGGCGATGTCGGCCCGATCAAGCTGACGACGCGCACGACGTTAGAGAAGATCGCATACCTGCGCATTGAGGCATTGTCCGATGAGAGCTTGCCTAATTACGGGCCAGGTTTCGGCAACCATGGCAACTTCAACATTGACAGCGTGAGTCTTTCGATCACTGGAACGGATGGAAAGGCCAAAAGTATCAAGCTCGAAAAGGCGGCGACAACCACGGACGACAAACCGGGTGGCCACGCGTGGAGCGTCAAAGCCAATAATTTGGGCCACGATCAGGCTGCCGTGTTCAAGTTGGCTGAGCCAATTGGCAATTCCGATGGCGCTGGGATCACCGTGACGATCCATTGCCCCGGTGATTCCCCGAGTGCACGGCAAACGATTGGCCGCTTTCGCTTATCACTCGGACTTGCTGACACAGACGCTTCGCCGACGGGCATCGACTTGCCGCTGGAAGTCTACGAGCGTGGCATCAAGGAACTGGCCGGCGATGAACTCACGCCAGCGGTGGTCAAGCTCTACTGTTTGAACGATGCCGATTGGCAACGACTGGACGCGGCGATGCGCACGGCAAAGCGTGATTGGCGCTGGCCGGCGCATGACCTGGCGTTTGGCGTGACCGAAGGTTTGCCGCCGTATCGCATGATGATTCAGGGGCCGGATTTGTCGGATACGACGCATATTCTCAAGCGTGGCGACCCGAACAAGAAGGAGGCGGTTGCCACGCCGGCCACTTTGGCGTTGCTAACACGAGGCGCGTCCAGTCGCTGGAATGTCGCATTCGTCAACGATGCCAAGACATCGCATCGCCGGGCTGGGCTGGCGCGATGGTTAACAGATGCAGAGCAGGGTGCCGGCTCCCTCGTCGCTCGGGTGATTGTCAATCGATTGTGGCAACATCATTTTGGCCGCGGCATCGTGGCCACGCCGTCGGACTTTGGCATGCAGGGAGATGCACCAACGCACCCGGAATTGCTCGACGCATTGGCCGTCGAATTGGTGCAAAGCGGCTGGTCGCTCAAGGCGATTCACAAACGCATCGTGATGAGCGCGACGTATCGGCAAGCAAGTGAACGCCGGCCAGATGCCGAACGTATTGATCCGGAGAACACGCTGTTGTGGCGCTATCCGCCTCGTCGTTTGGAGGCGGAGGCCATTCGCGACAGCATGTTGGCAGTGAGCGGCCGGCTTGATGCCCGCAGTCTTGGCACCGGCACGCTCGACGAGAACATGACGCGACGGAGCATCTACTTTACGGTGAAGCGCAGCAAGTTGATCCCCAGCATGGTTGCGCTGGACTGGCCGGAAGCGCTCACGGGCATCGGCCGGCGCACTTGTACAACCGTGCCGCCGCAGGCACTGTGGGCGATGAACAATTCGCAGGTGCGCAAGTACGCTGAGGCGCTCGCCGGAAAACTCGCTGGCCTGACGCCAAACGATGCCGTGACCCATGGCTTCGAGTTGACCGTGGCTCGACCTCCGACGGCTTCAGAACGACTGGCCGCACTGAAGTTCCTCGAACCAGATCCAACGGCGCGGTTGGTCGACTTCGCTCATACACTGCTGATGCGTTCGGAGTTTGTAACGATTCGATAAAAACTATGGCAATCCTGCACGGCACACCTGATTTGACTCGCTACCTTTCGCGACGCGAGTTCCTGCGCCGCACCGGCGGCGGTTGCGGCTTGCTCGCGCTGGCGTCGCTGTCATCTGCAGAGTCGCTGCACCCAGCTAAGGCAAAGTCGATCATTTGGCTCTTCCTGAACGGTGGGCCGAGCCAGGTGGATACGTTCGATTACAAGCCAGCGTTGGAGAAATACGACGGCAAGCCGCTGCCGAACTTCGATGTGAAGACGGCGTTTTTTGTCGGCCAGCAAGGTCAGTTGATGAAGTCGCCGTTTGCGTTCGCGCGCCATGGTCAGACTGGCTCATGGGTGTCAGACCTGTTTCCGCATCTGGCGAAGACCGTCGATGATCTATCGTTCATTCATTCTTGCCATGCCGAGTCGAACAATCACGGGCCGGCGCTGTTTCAAATCAATGCCGGGCTGCCGCGCATGGGCTTCCCATCGCTTGGGTCGTGGGTGGTCTACGGCTTGGGCACAGAGAACAAAAACCTGCCGGGCTTCGTGGTGATGACCGACACGTTGGGCCGCGGTCTGCCGAAGAACACTGCGCAGAACTGGGGCGCGGGCTTCCTGCCGGGCACTTATCAGGGCGTGTCGTTGGCATTTCAAGGTCCGCCGGTGCGCGACCTGACACCCGGCGCGAGTGCCGACCGGCAGCGGGCGCAGATCGATTTGTTGAAACAGTTGGATGCGACCGGCGAGCGCGACATCGACGCACGGGTACAATCGTTCGAGACGGCGTTTCGCATGCAGACGGCCGCGCCGGACGCCTTTGCCATCGAAGGCGAGTCGGAAGAAGTTAAGACGCTGTATGGTATCGAACGCAAGGAATGCGCTCACTTCGCCCGGCAATGCCTGATGGCCCGGCGCATGGTCGAGCGCGGCGTCCGCGTCGTGCAAATTTATTCCGGCGGCTACGAAAACGAACGCAGTTGGGATGGCCATATTGATATCGCCGGCAACCATCGCCAATTTGCCGGCGAGACCGATCAACCAATGGCCGCGCTGCTGACGGACCTAAAACGGCGAGGTCTGCTGGAGTCCACGTTGGTGATTTGCTGCGGCGAGTTTGGCCGGCTACCGGTGGCACAGGTGGGTGCGAAACCCGGTCGCGATCACAATCCCCGCGCGTTCACCGCCTGGTTCGCCGGCGGCGGCGCCAAGCCCGGCATCCATCACGGCGCGACCGACGAGTTCGGCTACGAGGCAGTCGAGAACAAAGTCAGCGTCCACGATCTGCACGCCACCGTGCTGCATCTCATGGGCTTGAACCATGAGAATCTAACGTATCGATTCAATGGTCGGGACTACCGACTGACCGATGTTTACGGCAAGGTCGTCAAGGAAGTCGTCGCATAGTGTGAGTCATTTCTTCACCAGCGAATCGCGGATCTGCGTCAGCAATTCTTCCGTCTTCGTCGGCGGCGGCGATGCGGCGGCTTTTTTCCTCATCATCGTGTTCATACCCTTCACGAGCAGGAACACGGCAAAGGCGACGATGAGAAAGCTGATGGTGTTGTTAATGAACTTGCCGTAGGAAATATTGACCGCTTCCGCCACGCCTTTGTCGTTGACTTTTTCGCCGATCTTGATTGCCAGCTTGGAAAAATCCACGCCGCCCGCCAAGTAGCCCATCGGCGGCATCAGCACATCTTCAACCAGCGATTTGACAATTGTTCCGAACGCCCCGCCCATGATCACGCCGACGGCGAGATCCACGACGTTGCCCTTCATGGCAAAGTCTTTGAACTCCTGGATCATCCCCATGCGACTATCCTCCTGATATCGGGTGAGTAGTTTGGCGGCATTGTATGTCTGTTATCTCCGTATGTCACAACCCATTGAGGCGATTTCGGTTATGGCACCGATGCTCGCCGCTGCCCGGTTTGCTTCGTATATTGTCGTTTCCTGAAAAATCAGACGGAAGCGACCAATGCAGCACATTCATATTCGTAAAGACGACATCGTGGCAGTCCTTAGCGGCGACGATAAAGGCAAACGAGGCCGCGTGTTGCGCATTCTCATGGACAAGGGCAAGGTCCTCGTCGAAGGTATCAACAAAGTTTACAAGCACGTGAAGCCGAACCGCCAAAGCCAACAGGGCGGCCGGCTGTCCAAGGAAATGCCCATCGACTTGTCGAACGTGGCTTTGATCGATCCGAAGACGAACAAGCCCACCAAAGTCGGCGTGCGCTATCTTGCTGATGGTACCAAGGAGCGGTTCGCCAAGAAGTCCGGCACCACGTTGGGAAAGATTTCCCCAGCCCGCGCTAGCTACGCGAAAAAGTAGTTACCACGAAACACGCGAAAAAATGACTTAGCTGTCTGGTTCTTTTTTGTGTATTTCGTGTCTTTCGTGGTTACCTCTTCAAGAAGTTGCGCAGCAGTTGCGACCCCTCCACCGTCAGAAAACTCTCCGGATGAAACTGCACGCCGTCGAGCGGCCACTGGCGGTGCCGCACGCCCATGATCTCATTTTCGGCGGTCCATGCCGACACTTCAAAGTCAGAATGTTGCCAAGTGTCGCGCTCGATCACCAGGCTGTGATAGCGTGTCGCCTCGAACGGGTTGGTCATGCCGGCGAACACGCCCCGGCCATCGTGAAAGATCATTGACGTTTTGCCATGCATGACTTTAGAGTTGCGGACGATGTTTCCGCCGAACACTTCGCCGATGCATTGGTGTCCGAGGCAGACACCGAGGATGGGTATGGTCGGCGAGAAACGGTCGATGATCGCATTGGACACGCCCGATTGCGTTGGCGTGCATGGTCCCGGTGATATGACAATGTGCGAAGGATTCCTGGCCGCAACCTGTTCTAACGTAATCGCATCGTTGCGGACGACTTCAATGTCGATTGCCGAATCATTTTCGCCGAGCCGCTGGACCAGGTTCCAGACAAATGAGTCGTAATTGTCAATGACAAGGATCATGAAATGAACTGGTCATGAGTCGCGTTAGCTCTGCCGCTCCGGGATTGCCTGGGCGCTGTTCATTTTCGAATCGTATTTGCCCTTGGCATCCTCGGCCGACACTCGCTCGAGGAACCGATCCGACGCCGACACGTCGTACCATGCGCCGTCAGCAAAGTCGATGATCGCCTTGCCGTTGAAGTTGACTGTAATCACCCGTCCGACCTTGCCGACAAACCGCTCCAACTCCGGCCTGCCGCCCTTCACGCGGACAAACTGGTCGGTCCACTCGACCTTGAGGCGTTCGACTTCGGATGGTGGTGGATTTAACATCGGTGCCAGGTTTCCGGTTTCAGGTTTCCGTGAAGTGTGTTTTATCGACGATGAGGCAACGGACCACCGATCTTGTTTATCTTTCGCGCTAATCATTTCTCACGCGCAACGCCTGCACCAGCAACTCGGCGGCGCGGCGTCCGCGTTCCGCAAGGGCAGTATCCATCGGTTGATTCTGCTCGGTCATGACCTCGGCGAGCGCTTCCAACAGGGCCACGCCGGCTCGTAGCAGCTTTTCCGGCCCGGCGGACTTCGTAACCGCTGGCGTATCATCTTCGATATCCAGGGCGTCGCGCATGGTTTCGAGAAAGCCGGCACGGGTCGCGGCTGAAAATGAGACTTCATCCGTGTCGCTATCAAAAAGGCCGTCGAAGAGTTCGCGCTTTTGGGCCAGCACTTGCAACACGCGCTCTTCGATGGAATTACGTGTGACCAGGCGGATCACCCGCACGGGCCGCTGTTGACCCATGCGATGCGCCCGTGCGATGCGCTGCTCCAGAACGGCGGGGTTCCACGGTACTTCCAGGTGAATCACGGTGTCGGCGGCCTGCAGATTCAGGCCGCTGCCGCCGGCATCGGTGCTGAGAAACACGCGGCAACCCGGATCATCACGAAAACGGGCAATCGGATCGCGGCGGTCGGCGGCGGGCAGGCGGCCATGCAACAAGGCGTAGTTGATGTCGAGTTTATCGAGTTGTACCGCGGCCAATCGCAACATCTGTTCCCATTGGCTGAACACCACGGCCTTGTGCTCGGCACCCTCTGCCAGCAGATCGCGCATCAGTTCGGCAAATTCATCCAGCTTGGGCGACACATTGGTGGTGTCATCCAGCAAAGCCGACGAGTTGCACACCATTCGCAGATTGGCCAGACACGCCAGGATGCGTTTTCGGTCGAGGTCCGATAGCACCGGTTTCCCCAGCAACCGAGCGAGTGCGGTCCGTTGTTCCTCGTAAGGCCCTCGCTGTTCCGGAGCGAGTTCGACGTATATCGTAGAGTCCGTGCGTTCAGGCAACTGCGTCAAGACTTCGGCGCGGGTCCGCCGCAGGAACACCGGCGCGAGGCGGTCGCGGATGGTGTCGAGTTTGCGGTAACCGGTGAGTTGGCCCTTGCTGTCCAACATTCGGTGGTCGTGCAGGAACTGGAAGGCCGGGCCGAGCCGCCGGTCATCGACGAATTGCACGATGGAATAGAGTTCCTCCAGCTTATTCTCCAACGGCGTGCCGGTGAGTACTAGAGCATACCGGCTCTGCAGTTTCTTCACGGCCTTGGACGTTTTCGATTCCCAGTTCTTGATTCGCTGGGCCTCGTCGAGAATCACATAGTCGGGCCGCGTGTCGTTCAACTCATCCAGGTCGCGGGTCACTTGCTCATAGTTGACGAGCCGGAAAAACGTGTTCTCGCGATATTGTTCCAACCGATCCGGCCGGTCGCCGTCGATTACTTGCACGGATCGGCCGCTGAACTTGGCGATTTCGTCGGCCCACTGATATTTCACTGATGCCGGCGACACCACCAGCACCCGGCCAATGCCGCGCAACCGGGCCAGCAACTCGGCGGCGGCAATGGCCTGCACCGTCTTGCCCAAGCCCATGTCATCGCCGAGGATCGCCCGGCCTCGGCAAGCCGCGAACACCGCCCCGCGCAACTGGTACGCATATAGCGATGTCTTGATAAGATCGTGCAGCGGTTCCGGCGTCTCGCCCTGACCCAAGGCTGCGACCAGTTCGAGTTCCTTTTCCAAAAGCCAGCGGCGATCCAGTGCACCGTCAATGAAGTCCAGTGCGGCTGTGTCGATGCTGACATGTTCCGGCACGGCGGCCGCGGCCGACGTGAATTCGGTAAAGCGGTCATCCGCCGACCAAAGGCCCTTTCTATCGAAGTATTCCCTGGCCAGCGTGGCGAGCGCATCCGAATGGCGCGGCGGAAGATGCAACGCTAGCGTGACTTGCTCGCCGTAGTTCAGTACCACTTCGGGCTTAGTGATTGCGGCCTTGCGTTTGCGAATGTTGGCTGGCGCATTAGGGCGCACGTGATCCAAAACGGCTTCAATGTGCTTGCACGTGCCCAACGTGTTCGCCTTATAATCCGGGCACGTACATGTGTTATCGCCAACATCGAACCCGCGCAAGCCAACGGTGTATCGCCCGCCGGTCCCGGGATTGCTGACGCGATAATCACCGTACAGCTTCTTGCCCAACGAGCGCTCGACCAGCAACTTCTCATCGCGGGCGCGCCGCCGACGGATGTCAATTTGTTCTTCGCGGAGCATGAGTCAAGTTGTAGACCGACCTTCGCGCATCGCCACCTGTTTCTGCGCCGATTGTGGCGTTAGGAACATGATTCACGTTTTTCATACACCACCCTCATGCGGTTGACTCCACTCGGCGATCAGGCGGTGCTGGCGTATTGCGACGATGAAGCCGCGGCCGCTCGGTTGGCTTTGTCCGCGCGAAACGATCAACAAGACTGGCTGGTGGATGTCGTGCCGGCTTATGCCAGCGTGGCGTTTTTCTTTGACGGAACCAAGACACGCTACCGCGATGTCGTGCCGTGGCTTGAGCGCTCGAGCACTGCACCAAGTCCGTCAGTCGCGGGTCGTTCATTCGTCATCCCGTGTTGCTACGAGCTTGGCCCGGACTTGCAGCTTGTGGCCGAGGCAAGGAATCTCACGACGGCCGAAGTCATCCGGTTGCACACTTCCATCGAATACACCGTGTTCGCCATCGGTTTCTGCCCCGGCTTTCCGTACCTGGGCTATTTGCCGGCCGAGTTGTCCGACATGCCACGTTTACCCTCGCCGCGACTGCGGGTCGAACCGGGCAGCGTCGGCCTGACCGGCCGGCAAACCGGAATCTACCCTCTCCCCCGTCCCGGCGGCTGGAACCTGATCGGCCGCACGCCGCTGACCCTTGTTGACCTGAACCAGGGCTATTTCGCCCTCTCCCCCGGCGACCGTGTCCAATTCCAACCCATTTCAGCGAAAGAGTTTGAAGCAACTTTCGCAGGCCCGCTAACCGCAAACCGCTGACCACTTGCGAAGCTGGCGTGAAAAAAGTGTGAAAAAAAACGTTGCGTCTTAGTGGCGAGCGCGATAGACTAATCGAAACCGGCTTCCCCACCCGGAAATCCCCATAATCGTCGTGGACGTTCCACGCGGGATGCACTCGTTAGGTCATTTTGTCGGAAAAGGAGAGAAGCCATGGCTCGCAACACTCGTCGCGGCTTCACGTTAATCGAACTGTTGGTGGTCATCGCCATCATTGCCATCCTTATCGGATTGTTGCTGCCTGCGGTGCAGAAGGTGCGAGAAGCGGCGGCACGGACGAAGTGCTCAAACAATCTCAAACAAATCGCTCTGGCGTTGATGCAACATCATGATAACAAGAATTTTTTCCCAAGTAATATTGGAAACGCCAACTATCCCAATGACGCAAGTTTTCAAAACCGCACGTGGATGTTGAGCGCTTTACCATATCTCGAACAAGACGCCATGCATGCTTTAGCGACAAAGAATGCCGCAAGTATGGTTACCGCACAGGAACGTTCCATGGCAATCTACGCATGTCCGTCTGATCCTCGGTCAGACATTGTGTTCAACCAAAACGTTGGCGGCTTCTCGGCTAACTATGGGCTAACTTGGTACGTTGCGATCACCGGGACAACTTTTAGTTCTTATGACGGTGTCATGTATAACAGGCCTCCTACGACACCAAAAGACACTCGGGGGTTGACGAAGGTTGACATGATCAGTGATGGAACCAGCAACACCGCCATTGTTGGCGAGCGACCACCATCGCCGAACGGCGCCTATTTTCCACTGTACTGGGGTTGGTGGCTGTATGAAACCAATCAAGATACCTCCATGTGCGCAACCAATAGTTCCCTGGTTTTTTCAAGCAGCCTTGGTAACGGTGGCACAAGTTGTCCGAATCCCGATCGATATCGACCGGGCAATATCAACAATTATTGTGACACGAATCACTTTTGGGCTGCTCACAACGTAGGTGGACATTTTGCATTTGTGGATGGAAGCGTGCGGATGATCCCGTACACGACGCCGGCAAGTGTCGTTGTCGCGATTTGTACGCGCAACAAGGCTGAAGCCGTCAACATCGATTGAAACTTGGACGGTGCACGAATCGACCGCTGACCTTCCGCGAGAAAGGTCAGCCGCGTTATGGACTGAATCGGGGAAATCCAACATGTGTCAGCAAGGCTTGAGAACATCGGCCGCAATTTGCTTGCTTTGGATGGCTGGGTGCGGACCGGCACCCAAAGGCGACATGACTGGGACAGTGAGCTACAAAGGCAAGCCCATTTGCCTGGGTTCAGTTACTGTCATAGGGTCGGACAAGATTCCAGTCCTGGGGAATATCGAACCTGATGGTACATACACAGTGATTGGAGTTGCTTCCGGCAATGTCAAGATTGCGATCCTCTCGCCCGAGCCACCGAAAGAGACGACCGCAACCAACGACGATGCCAGTCCATCCATGGCGCGAAAACAGCAGGGGATGCGCGCTGCAACTGGTGGAGCATCTGCACTGCCGCCCGGTGCCAAGAAGTGGTTTGCAATTCCTGACGTTCTTGGCGATCCGGATAAATCCGGATTGACAGCAACGATCAAGGGCGGAGCCAACTCGCATAATATTGAGATACCTTAAGGCGAGTGTTTAAGTCCCAATTGCCAGCAACTCCGGCCCCGCGAGCCGGAGGTAATCGGCCATAGGCATCACGATGGAATCCGTCAGCGAGCCGGCATTGAACGCGATGCGGTCGTTTTTTGTGAGTGACTCATCTACGTAAAGATCGAAATTCAGGATCGGCCGGCCGAAGGGTGGCACGCAGCCGGGGACTAAACCGGTGAGAGCGAGCAATTCCTCGGTTGTGGCGAACCGGGTCTTTTTCACGCCGAAGTGGCGCTTCACGGCCGCCGAGTCGAGCTTGCGGTCGGCCGGTACGACGAACAAATGGAAAACGTCATCCGTCTTGAGCAGGATCGCCTTGCCGCCGATGTGCAGCGGTTCGCCCCGCGCGGCGGCTGACTCCTCCGAAGTGCGCGTGGGTGCATGATGCACTTCGCGAAAGGACACTCCGTGCTGCCGCAGATGTTCGCGGATTTGATCGAGAACGGCGCTCATAATGGAATCGTAACTCCGACTTTAGCGACCGCGAGCTTTATCGCGATAGGTCTTCGCCCGTTCTTCCTGGCCCATGCTCTTAAACAACTCGGCAAGGCGATCCTGCGCCTTGGCGGTTTCGACGGGGTCGTGATTGTAAATCAACTCGACCCAAAGGTAAGCAAATCGCGCTTCCTTCTGCTTCGCCGGTTGCAGCCTGCGTGTGTCGCCGAGCAGGTTATGGATCGTGGATTTTACGGTGTCGTCGGCTTTGGGGAGCAAATCTTCAAGTTGTTTGGCGACGGTGTCCGCGTTACCCGGCTCGGCCAGGCAGGCGATGCGATACACGGCAACGCGCGGGTCCGTGGAGGCCATCGCGTCCAACAGTTGCCCGGCCTTGCCGTTATTGCGCTGCGACAGATACAAGTCGATGCTTGCCAGTTGACAATCCGTCTTGAGTTGAGGGCCGACGGCCGGTGAAGCTGCGAGGTCGTCGAAGACTTTGCGGGCCGCATCAAAGTTAGGCGGCTCCGTATCCAACTGAAGTCGGGCCAGCAGTCGCGAGGCTGGCAACCGTTGCCAGCCATCCGGATAGTCTTGCGTCCACTTTGTCAGTGCCGCGATCGCCGCTTTCAGATCCGAGGGGCTGCTGTCGGCCTTCGCGGACATTAACGTGGCGACTTTGTATTCAAAGCTGCGCTTGAGGGCCGGGTTGTTGGTCGCCGTCGGCGACGCCGCCAACGCCCGATACTTACGGATTGCTTCCTCAACCTTGTGGGCCTCGTCCGCTTGCCGGGCTTCGCGCATGTCGATGCGAATGCCGCCGGGTGTTTCGTATTCGATGTCAACAATATCGCTGGCGGCGATAAGGTTGCCGGCAACCTTCACACCGGCAAGCGA
>JANNLP010000469.1:0-2444 GCA_031396905.1 Gemmataceae bacterium | reverse complement strand
GGCGCGACCGGCACACGGCCAAGGATGAGGCGTAATAAGCCGCTTGCGGCTTAGCCCTGTGTCAGCGCCCGGCGGTGGCTTTCGCTTCCTTTTCACGCATAAGCCGGATTTGGGCATCTAATTGGTCGTAAAGTGATTGTTGATAATCCTGTTCTTTGATTCCGCCGCTTTGAAATCTTTCCAAGTTCAGTTTGCAAATGTCACTTACCAATGTCAAATAGCACTCCATGATCTTAATTCGGCCCTCTCTATTCGCTGCGACTTCGAGACCAGAGTCACGAACACGTCGGCCGCAATCGAGCGACGTGTCTAGCGTCCCGCGGCCCACTTGCAACTCCTGGCAGCGAAGTTCCATCTCGCGTCTTGCAGCGTCAAAACGATCTCTAAGGAGCTTTCGTTCCGGCGAATCAGCTTTTATCAACTCGACGTCTTTTGAAAGCGCGCTGAACGGTGAATGATTCACCGGTTCATTCTTGCCGATAACAATCGGCTTCCCGTCCTGCCCTACGGGATTCGGATGCTGCATCGGTACTGCCACGGCCGGCCCAGGACCGAAGTATTGGCCCACGCCGACGCCCAGGACACCGACGGCAGCGAGCGTAATCACGGCGACTTTGACTTTAGTTATCCACATGGCGTGTAGCACTCCTTGAGTGAGAGTTAATACTGTCGGAGCGAGAATGGCACCGGGTAGCGCCACCTTCGCGGCCAACGCGACTATCGAACTGGGTAAGGCCGCGGTGGCGGCTTCACCCGTCAAACCGGCCGTCAAGCCGGCAATGCTCACTGCGTAGCCCCGGCGGGTCAAGCCATGACGCAGTTTTTCCCGGGCGGCCGCCAATCGGCTTAAGACCGTGCCGCGCGGGCAGCCAAACTCCTTAGCCGCATCATCCGCCGTCCGGCCATTCAGATAGCAAGCAATCACCGCCAATCGGCAGCGATCCGGCAACTTGTCAATCTCTTCATCAAGCACAGTGCGCAGTTCAGACCACTGAGCATCCACCGCCGGATCCGCAGAACCTCGCCGCGTGCCAGCGACCGCCGCCTGCGGCTTAGCGCGTAACGCCGCCCGCAGCGCCACACGATACAACCACCCGCCAATCGCCGCGTGATTCCGCAATGATCGCGCCTTCCGCGCCAGCGCCAGAAATGTCGCCTGGAATGCATCCTCGGCAGCGTGTCCATCGCGCAACACACGCCGAGCGACGCCATACACCATTGGGCCATGCCGTCGCACCAGCGTCTCAAACGAGGATTCGCTTTTGGCATCGACGTACTGCCGCACTAGGTCGCCATCAGACGCTGTGTCCGCGCCCGTGGTGGCGACCTTGCGAAAATAGTCGAGCATACCGGCGATGCCGCGATCGTTCATTCACGGTCCTCGCTCAATAAGAGCCGAGCTAACCCGATTTGATGCGCGCAATTTCAAAGAAAATAACTTATCGGTACTTCCGCACCAGCAACACAATGGCCCCAAGGAACGCAAATGCCGCCGGCAGGGCCACCAGGGTGCCATCACGCCACAACCGGGCACGCCGCTCGCTCATGGTTACGCGCGGGTACTGCCATTTGCGTTCGTCGTGCGGCAGTCGCTCATCGCGGCTCGTCAGCCAGTTGCACGTCAACAACAGCAACTGCTCCTTGGCCGGCGACAGCTCCGTGCCGACGAATATTCCACCGTGACCCAGCGCCGCCACTCGCACTGGTACGGTTTGTTTCCTGGTCGCATAACCATCGGTTGGGACCAGCGACTGGGTGGCCAATTGCATTGGCTCGCCGCCGAGTGCCGAAGTCGCAATCGCTGCGCTGGCTGTGGCGGCCGGCTGGTGGTCGCCGAGCCACTCGGCTGGCACCGTCGTTTCCACGGCGATGCCAATCGGGAACGGTCCGCGAGTCTCGGCGTCACGGGTGCCAAACGTCGGACTGTCGGGTTTGGTCGGCTCGTAGCGCGGTGTCTTTTCGCGCGACGGAAACGGGTCCGGCTCATTCCAGCTCTCGGCGTCGGCGTACAAGAATTCGGCCGCTTGCTGCGATACGCCGCGCACGGGCACAAAATACACCGGCCGCGGATGTCGTAGTTTCAGCTTATCCAACTTGTCGGTTGATCCCGCCGCGCCGGCCACGATCTTCAAGCTGCGCGAAATGGCATTAGGCAAATGCGTAGCGGTTTCATTGGCTTCGATGCCTCGCTTCACGGCAGGCCGATCAAATAGCACGGGTGGAATCTCAACGTCTTCGCCCGTGGCCAACAGGCTCGTCCGGCGTTGCGAAAATGCCTTCGCCTCAGAGTTGAACAATACCGTCTGATTGCCAAAGACAATGCCGAGTTGCGCCAGCAGCGGTTCGACGGTGTCCGGCGCGGTCGGAGGAGCCATGCGCCGCTCGGCTGGTTCATTGTTTGGCCCGAACAGCGCGAAGACCGGTTTGCCGGCGGCGAGAAACTC
>JANNLP010000406.1:0-1739 GCA_031396905.1 Gemmataceae bacterium | reverse complement strand
GATAGCTTTGCCGTCCTTCACTTCCTGCAACCGTTGGCGGTAGCGGTCGTAGAGTTTCGATTGCTTGCTTTCCGGTGCCATCATTTTGCCGTCGATGGCCACGGCCAACACTTGAGTGCTGGCTTGCAGCATGTCTCCGTTGGTGATGACCAAGTGGGCACGTTTCCCGACATCCAAGCTGCCGAGTTGATCGGCCACGCCAAGAATCTGCGCAGGGTATAGCGTCACGGCCTTCAGGCCTTCTTCGACAGGCAAACCGTATGAAACGGCCATCGCGGCCTGGTACGGCAGGTTGCGGGCGTTGGAGGCACCTTCGCTACGAATGCAGTAGCGCACGCCAGCCAAATGCAGCTTGGCGGCATTGCTGTAGGGCGAGTCGAACGGATCATCGCTTTCTTGCGGCATCGCCATCGTCGGGCCGACGATTACGGGCACATCGCGGCGTTTCAGTTCATCGGCCACTTTCCATGCATCGGTCGCGCCGCTCAGGATCATCTTCAACTTCAACTCTTCGGCCAGCTTCAGCGCTTCGCGGATTTCCGGGTGCCGTTGGGCCTGAATGATGACCGGCTTCTCACCCTTAGCGTAGGGCACCATCGCTGCCAGCCGTGGGTTGACCGGTGTGGACTTCGGTGCTGCCACTCGCCCGGCCTCATAGGCCAGCGCTTGTTGGAACAGTTCTTTCAGCTTGCGAACCTTGTCATCGCGCTGCTTCTTTGCGAGACCACGACTCATCGGCGAGACTGTCGGGTCGAAGAATGAGAAGAAAGGCAGGCCTGAAGGGAATTCGACATGCAGCGCAATCGGATCCACGACGATCATTTCGCGCGGAACCCATCCGGCCAAGTTGATAAGTGCACCCTGGCCGGCAATGACCGAACCGGTAGGACGTGTCACCACGGCAAGCACACCATTCGCGCGGGTTACCGGTATCAACTCCGAATCCGGATTGACCGCAATGGCAGCACGCAGGTCGGGTTGGAAGTCGCCGCCTTCCTGGTAATCCTGCGTTTCCCGCGCCGACTCCAGCTCGGCAAGCCCCAGCACAGTGCCGGCATCAATCATACCGGGATAAATGTGCAAGCCCGTCGCATCAACGGCCGCGCCTCCGATTGGGAACGAACCAATTTGCGTGATTTTGCCATCGTTCACCAACAGATTGGCTTTTCGTGCCGGTCCCGTAACGGGATGGACCGTTGCACCGGTGATGGCATAGCTGTTGCCCAGTTGTTTCGGCAGTTCGAATTTCGCAGAGGGCTTTGCCGGACTGCCTTGGGCATATTCTGCTGGCTTAAAGGTCTTGTCGCGTTGAAACGCTATTTCGCCATCGATCAACGTTAACTCGACGCGTGAGTAACCGTTAAGCGGGTGACCGTTGAAGACAGCGAGATCGGCATCTTTGCCAACTTCAATGCTGCCGAGCCGGCGTTCGAGGCCAAGTTGTTTGGCCCCATTGAGCGTGATTGTTTTCAGCGCTTCGTTCTCGCTCATGCCGCCGTATTTGACGCACTTGGCCGCTTCCTGATACATATGTCGCATCAGTTCATTGCTGTCGGATTTCAGGCAAACCATCGCGCCGGCGTCGTGCAAAAGGGCCGCGGCAAAAGGAATCGCGTCGAATGCTTCGATCTTGTAGGCCCACCAATCCGAGAACAGCGAACAGCTCGCGCCGTGGGCCGCGATCTCCGGAGCGATCTTGTAGCCTTCAAGCACATGCTGCAGCGAGCGAATCTTGAAAC
>JANNLP010000354.1:0-2407 GCA_031396905.1 Gemmataceae bacterium | reverse complement strand
GGTGACAGATGGCCAACAGACCAAGGATGAGATGCTCAACGGTTTCATCTTCTACGTCGATGCCAACGAGAAGCTCGGCATCCGCGTCAACGCCAAGACTGGCAAAGCCGTCGAATAGCGCTTCAAGCGACTAACTCGGTTGCCAACTGCGTCACGACACCTGACCAGTCATGCGGCTGACAATCGCTGGGTTGCGTACTAGCCCGCAATTCCGGTGTTGTTGTGACGCGCAACGTTCCGCCTATGTTTGCAACCATGTCGCTGGTCGTCAGCCGAATCAATCGACATTCGCCGCGGCGGCTGCGTGCGATCTCCACCTCTGTCCAGTTTTGATCGGGAGCATACGTCGCCACAATGACGGTGCCACCGGCAATCGCTTCCTGAAATACCGTCATCAACAACTTTTGTTCCGCGTCCAGCGCGGCATTGTTCGGGAACAACAACTCAAACTTGAGCGCCTCATCCGTCAGCCACTTGGTGAGGCACTGTACCGTTGCCACCACTGCCGCGAGCGCCATGACGATGCGCTGATAGGGAATGTCCGCGTCTTTGATTCGGGCCGCAACCAGGTTGGCGTCGAAGACAAAGATATAGTGTCGCCGCCGCCTGTAGAACTGATTCTCATCACGCGAATAGTAAAGCAACTCGTCGCGGAGAAATTTGACGTCGAACAAATCAGGTCGCTCAGTTTCATCCGTCTCCATGTAGGCGAGTTGCGAGTGGAGCAGGCTCTCCGTGCTGCCGCGATTGGCGATGGAGGCGAATCCGCCGACGGGATACGCCTCCTCATCGAGCATTCGCGTCGGCGTTTCGGGCCGTGTTGGCCTGGTTGGCGGAATGGTCGGTAGGTCTTTGGCGAAGGCCGCGGCCGCTTGAACAATCTGTCGCAGCGCCAGCCGCTGCCCGAGCTGTGCCACGGCCGTGCCGCGTTCCAGCTCGAACAGGTCTTCCGGCCCGAGCAAGTCGGCCGCCAGCCTTACTGCCGCGATTAATTCCTGATACTGCGCCAGCAGTAACTCCTGTGCGAAATCAGTCGGGTCAACTTGCCAGGCGGCTGCCACCACCGCCTCCGGCGACATTTCCATCATTGTCTTCAACGGTGCGGCGCCGATCATCACGCCGCCGATGCCGAGTCGATCACGCACTCGCTCAACGATGTAAGCCAGTGCCAGCGCCCGGTCCTTTTCGGCAATCCGGCGTAGGGCGTCGCCGGCGCGGTCGATGCTGCGGTCGGAATAGAGTTTGCCGACGACGTGATCTTCGTATGCCCGCGCCATTGTCGCCGGCCACGTTGAAGCGCTTGCGATGTCGCCTCGCAATCGACCTTCCATCCCTGATGCAATCACGCATAGATCGGCCACAAAACCCGCCGGCGGCAGTGGATGGCCTTCCGATGCGAGTGCCATGATCCACTCGAGTGCGGGTCGCACAATCGCCGGCTGCCAGCGCGCGACGCGCATGTGCGTAAGGCCCAGCAGCACATAGGCTCGAGTGTCTTCCGGCGATGGCAGTTCGTGGAACTTCATTGATCGTCAATGTAGAACTTAATTCCGCGGCATACGACTTGAACGAATTCCTCGAATCCGTTATTGCCCCTCAGTGGGTCGCCCGCATAAGCGGCACGACCTGCAACTGCGTTAAAGTTTTCCAACCGGGGTGCCGATCAACTGATCGGCGTGCGCGAGTACCAAGCCGTTCTTGGACCGCGCGCGACCAAGGCCGTCGAGCCGACGGGCGAGGGTGGCATGAGCGCGAAGGCGATCTTACCCGTGACAGCCTTATGGATGTGGTTGTGCGGCAGCGCGACCGCACAAACGCAAGCACCGATGCCGCCGGCCGGTGTGCCAGCCGGTACGCCGGCAGGCGAACAACTTCCATTACCTAATGATGCGCCGATCCCGGCCGTTACGCAGCCGCCGGCATTACCGGCCGGCAGCGTGTGCAGCCCGTGGAGCGGTCCCGGTGGCACCGGCTGCTGTGGTCCCGTCGGCGGCAACGGGCCGATCATGAGCGAAGTGTTCATGCGGCACGGCATGAACTTTCCGGTGGCTGGCGGCATTTTCAACAATGTCACTGGCATGGGTTACATCCTGAGCTTCGGTGGCCGCAGTCTGTTCTTCGACCCAGTCGGGTCCAAGGCGTGGACGATCGAGTTCGGCATCGATTACATCTACAACAACGGCGGCCGCGACTACCAGGAGTTCGATATCTTCGGGATGTTCTCGTCGATTCGGGAACATCATCGGGCTGCGTTTCACTTGGCGGCAGGCCGCGAAATCTACCTGTTGACGCCCGCTTACCAGAACAATTGCAATTGGCGCGTTGGTTGGGACGTCGGCGGCCGCTTCGGCGCCGAACGTGTGAATCTGAATGTGATTCCTGATCCGCCCGATGCCACCGCACCGCC
>JANNLP010000339.1:0-9774 GCA_031396905.1 Gemmataceae bacterium | reverse complement strand
CCCGCTAACGGCCAAATTCGTAGCGCCCGGCCCGGTGATGGTCAGCGCGCCTGTGATCGGCATTTCGCTGGTCAGCGTAATCGTCGTGCCGTTGAGCGCCGCGGCGAAGCTAATCAAATCCTGAGTTCCGGCCGCGGCGTTGGAACGGTTAACCGCTTCGCGCAAAGACTGTTGGCCGGCGGTGTAAATGCCGTCATCGATGTCGCCGCCGTTATCGACAACCAGCGTTAACGGAATCGCAGCGTTGAAGGAGTCAATCGGACCGGCCGAAGCGGGGTTCGGGCCGTCCGTGTCAAACACTTCATTGGCAACCATTGTCAATGTGTAGCTGCCGTTGTCTCCGAAGTCCCATGACCCACCTGGCGGCGTGAACTTGTAAGTCGCGGTCACCGAGGTGCCGCCCCCGGTAAAGCTGGCGTCGAACGGCGCGACCGGCGATCCAAAGCCGCCGCCGCCAAGAGTAACGTCGTTGACGTCGATGGAACCTGTATTGATGCCCGTCTCGTCGGTGTAGATCACGGTGGCGATGTAGACGGTGCCACCGGAGGTCGTGACATCAACCAGATTCGCGCTCGCGATCGGCACCTTAATCTCGCCTTCGGTTGAACCGACATCGGCCGTGCCATTCACAACGCGCGGGAAGCCCGTGCCGCGCTGATCGAACGATAGGGTCGCGCTGTTATTGCCCTTATCCAGGGCCAAACTGCCGGGCAACAACGCGTGTGTCTGCGTCGGACCACCATAGTTTCCGAGTGGGGCCAAACTCGGGCTGACCGGAGAACCTTCCGTACCCACCAGCCCCGGATCATTGGTGCCCGTGAGGTTGATGATGGCTGGATCTCTAGCACCGATGAGGTTGTTGTTGCCGGCCACGTCACGCAGTGCACTGGCGGAAATGTCACGCTGGTTCGGGTTGGTGTTGTCGGCCACTATCGTGCTGCTCAGCGTCACC
The DNA here is from genome assembly GCA_031396905.1 of Gemmataceae bacterium. Classification (GTDB taxonomy): domain Bacteria; phylum Planctomycetota; class Planctomycetia; order Gemmatales; family Gemmataceae; genus JAIBBI01. The sequence continues at coordinate 8,822 of JANNLP010000339.1, read as the reverse complement.
GTGCCGATCGCGCTACTGATGAACAAACCGCCGCCCTTGGACGTGGCATTGGCCGACACGTTTTTCGTAATCGTCGAGTTTTGAATAATAATGTTCGGCGTGCTGGCATTCAGAATTGCGCCGCCGCCGGTCGTGGCCGCCGTGCCCGTCGATGTGTTGCCTGAAAGCGTGCTATTCGTGATCGTTAATATCACACTGCTAACGCGGATCGCGCCGCCGCCGGCGCCGGTGTTGTTCGAAAAAGTGCTATCGGTTACCGTCAGGTTGCCAGAAGTGGACATATAAATGCCGCCGCCAAGGCCGGAACCCGTGTTGCCGGAGACCACACAACGATTCAGCGTGATGGAGGTCGCCACGACGGAGGCAAATCGCAGCGCGCCTCCGCTTGTGCCCTTGTTGTTTTTGAACGTGGAATCGGTGGCGTTCATCACCACCGTGGACGAGCCTTGAATCGCGCCGCCAGTCGTACCGGTATTGCCGTCGAAGACGGCATTGTTCAGCGTGACGGTGGCCGCAGTCGCCAAGTTGATGGCCCCGCCGCTGCTGGATGCGCTGTTGCCGATAAAGGTGCTATTGGTGATGTTGAGCGTGGCAGCGCCGGTCACGCCAATTGCCGCGCCCGTGCCGGTGATGGTGTTGCCGGAGAACACCATGCCATTTAGGGTTACCGACTCATCGACGACGGAGATGGCCCCGCCCGTGCCGGTCGTCGCGTTGCCGTTGCTGAGCGTCAAGCCGGCGATCGACACATCGCCGCCGACGCCGGTGATACTGATGCCGAAGATACGCACCGAGGGGTTTCCGCTAACGGCCAAGTTCGTAGCGCCCGGCCCAGTGATGATCAGCGCGCCTGTGATCGGCAGTTCGCCGGTCAGCGTAATCGTCGTGCCGTTGAGCGCCGCGGCGAAGCTAATCAAATCCTGAGTTCCGGCTGCGGCGTTTGAACGGTTAATCGCTTCGCGCAATGTTTGTTCGCCGGCGGTGTAGTTACCGTCTTCGATGTCGCCGCCGTTATCGACTACCAGCGTTAACGGAATCGCCACGTTGAACGCGTCAATCGGACCGGCGGGGACGGCATTCGGGCCGTCCGTGTCAAACACTTCGTTGGCGACCATCGTCACGGTGTAGATGCCGTTGTCGCCGAAGTCCCAGGCACCGCCGGGCACGGGGAACGTATAAGTGGCCTGCACGTTCATGCCGCCGCCGGTGAACGAGGCGCTGGTCGGCGAAACGGGGCCGAATCCTGGGCCGCTCAACGTGACGTCATTGACATCGATATTGCCGGTGTTGATGGCGGTCTCATCGGAATAGTCGACGATGGCCGTGTAAGTTGTCCCGCCGACTGTTGTCACATCCGGGAGGTTCGCCGACGCCGATGGATCGGTCGAAACCCCTTCGAACGCGCCGACATCCGTCTTACTGCCATTGGTGCGTGCGAAGCCCGTGCCGCGCTGGTCGAATGTCAGGGCTGCGTTGTTATTGCCTTTGTTGAACGCCGGGCTGCCCACCTTCAAAGCGTGTGTCTGCGTCGTGCCGCCGTTGGCGGCCAGTACGTCCAACACTGGGTCAACAGGTGTGATCTCCGTGCCGATCAAGGCACCATTGTTGGAGCCCGTGAGGGTGATCAGGGTCGGGTCCACGGCACCGATCAGATTGTTGTCGCCGGCCACTGGACGCAGTGCCGACGCCGAAATGTCACGCTGATTCGGATTCGTGTTGTCGGCCAGGATCACGCTGTTGAGCGTGACCGTCCCTATCGCGCTGCTGATGAAAACGCCGCCGCCTTTGGAGGTTGGATCCGGGGAGTCGTTCTTCGTAATCGTCGTATTACGGATCGTGACGTTGGGCGTGCTGGCGTTCAGAATTGCGCCGCCGCCCGTCGTTGCCGCCGTTCCGGTCGATGTGTTTCCCGAGAGCGTGCTGTTCGTGATTGTCAGGACCACACTGCTGACACGAATAGCGCCGCCGCCCGCTCCGGTATTGTTGTTGAACGTACTGTTGGAAATGGTCAGGTTGCCCGACGTCGACATGTAAATGCCGCCACCGAGGCCTGTACCCACGTTGCCGGACACAATGCAACGGTCAAGAGTGATCGAAGTCGCGGCGATGGATGCAAACCGCAACGCGCCGCCGGACGTGCCGTTGTTATTGGAGAACGTGCTGTCCGTCGCGTTCATGACGACTGTAGAAGACCCCTGAATCGCGCCGCCGGTCGTGCCGGTGTTTGTGTCAAAGACCGCTTTGTTGATCGTGATCGAGGCCGCGCCAAACAACTGGATCGCGCCGCCGCTACTGGTGGCCACATTGATCTTGAATTCTGAATTGGTAATCGTAATCGTCGAAGCGCCGGCCAAGTTGAGCGCGCCGCCCGTTCCCGTGGCATTGTTGAGGCTGAACGTGCTGTCGGAGATGTTCAGTACTGTCGGGCCGGTCGCATTAACCGCTCCGCCATTGCTCGAGGAAACGTTGGAGGTGACCACGACCTTCGAGAAGGTTAAGGTCTCGTCGGCCGTTAGGATGGCTCCGCCGGTCCCTGCGACATTGCCGCCGGTGAGTGTGAGTTGTTTGAATTCAATGTTGCCAACGGAGCCGGCCACGTTGATGTTGAAAAGACGATTCGACCCGCCACCCGCGAGCGTGAGATTCGCGGCGCCAAGGCCGGTGATAATCACTGAATCGGTAATGGAGATCTCGGTGCCAAGTGTAATCGTTAGGCCGGTCAGCGACGCATCGAAGCTGATCGAATCTTGGGTTCCGGCGGCCGCGTTCGTAATGCCGATGGCTTCACGCAACGTGAATTGACCCGCGCTGTAGTTGCCGTCGACGATGTCGCTGGAGCTGTCCACAACCAACGGCGGTGGTGCGATGCCGACTTTGAACGTGTCGATCGTGCCGGCCGCGACGGCAGTCGGCCCATCCGTGTCGAACACCTGGCTGGCGACCATCGTCAACGTGTATGTGCCGTTGTCGAGATAATCCCATGCGCCGCCGGGCACCGGGAACGTATAGGTGGCCTGCACGGCCATGCCGCCGCCGGTGGACGACGCCATGGTCGGCGACACCGGGCCGAAGCCGGGACCGCTCAGTGTGACGTCGTTGACATCAATGCCGCCCGTGTTGATGCCAGTTTCGTCGGCATAATCGACGATCGCCGTATATGTGGTGCCGCCGGCGGTGGTCACGTCGGCGAGACTCGCCGAAGCTGATGGATCCGTCGAAACTCCTTCAAACGAACCGACATCCGTCTTGGTGCCATTGGTGCGCGGGAAGCCGGTGCCGCGCTGGTCAAATGTCAAGGCTGCCGCGTTGTTGCCTTTGTCAAACGCCGGGCTGCCGGCCGCCAACGCATGAGTCGGCGTCGGCCCGCCGTTGCTGGCCAATCCTACCAATTTGGCATCAACCGGCGTGGCCTGGGTGCCGAGCAGCAATGGATCATTCGTGCCTGTCAGCGTGATAACCGCGGTGTCCAGGGCGCCGACTAAATTGTCATTCCCGGCGATGTTTCGCGGCAGGGTTCCGCCAGAGGAGATGTCGCTTTGATTCGCGTTGGAATTGCCTGCGACAATCGTGCTATTGAAGGTGATCGTGCCCGTCGAGACGGTGCTAAACCAGCCGCCGCCCTTTGCCGTCGCGTTGGGAACGCTGTTGTTCGTGATCGTACTGTTGTTGATTGTGTGATTGCCGGCGCCGGTGACGACGATGCCGCCGCCGCCGGTCGTTGATGTCGTGGCATTCGAGACGTTGCCGGAGAACGTGCTATTCTGAATCAACGATGTATGTGTGCTGAGGCGCAGGCCGCCGCCGCTCGTGTTGGCCGTGTTGTTCGAGAAAGTACAGTTATTGATGGTGACGGTGCCGCCGTTGCCCATATAGAAGCCGCCGCCAAGCGTGCTAGTCGCCGTGTTGCCGGTAACGAGGGTGCGGTCAAGGGTCATGGTTACGATGGTCCCGGCTGTGCGCAGGGCGCCGCCGGTCAGGCTCTTGTTGTTTTGGAAGACGCAGTCGGCAATCGTCAGTGTGACGGTGGAAGCGCCGTGGACACCGCCGCCCGACGCCGCGCTCACGTTCAGATCAAAATTCGTAAATGTAATCGTTGCAACGCCAACGCCAACCATTGCCAGGCCACCGCCGTTGCTGGTAGCGCTATTCTTGCTGAATGTTGAATTGTTGATCGTGACCGTCGAAGTGCCGCCCATGCTGATGGCACCACCGGTGCCCGAAGCCGAGTTGCTAGAGAAGGTACTGTTGTTGATTGTCAAATTCGCGGCCGCGGTCACAGTGCCGAACGCGCCCCCGGCACCGGCCGATGCCGTGTTGTTCGTGACGGTGCAGTTGGTCAACGTCACGGGCTGATCCGTAAAGAGAACGGCCCCGCCGACGCCGGTACTCAGCTTGCCGCCGGACAAGGTCAGGTTCGAGAACCCGATCGCCGGTTTGCCGGTGGCGGTAATTGTAAAGATGCGACTCGTCGCCGCGGAGGCTGCGGTGCTGTTAATCGTGACACCGGCGCCGCCGTCGATGAGCAGGCCCTGCGCTTCGGAGACAGTGATTTGTCCGGACGTTAGCGTGACCGTTGTCACGCCGGAGAACTGGATCGTGTCCGCCTCGCCATTGGTGTTGGCCGTGCCAATGATGCCGCGGAGAGTGTTGGCACCGGTATCGCCCGAATCGGTCACCGTCAGCAATGCGGGGACGGCCCGTTCTTCCAGATATTGCAGCCGTAGCCCAGTGCGGAGCAATCGGCTTGGCTTACGGCTGATGGGTCGGGGGCGCAACCATGAGTGGAACGTGCGGCTTGTCAACATGGCAGACCTCTCCCTGAACGCGTTCGAGTGGAAATGTTGCAGTGTTCGCGAGTGCGTACCGCCGTGTTGGCGCGCGAGTTGGCGGTACGGATAGATAATATGCGAACCGGCAACGTGGATCGTCCGAAAATATTCTGAAATAGTGCGACTTCTTGCCTGCGTAGCAAATTGCGCGCCGATCGGATGACATGTGGGTTCTGGACGTCGTCACTCAATCCACTTAAGGTTCGTCGAAAGAACTGTGCCCCCAATTCGGTTCGCCTTTTGACAGCCGTCCCGAAACTGTGACCGATGACATTAAGGCCGCGCGAAGTGGTTGCTACGTTTCATCAGCAAAGCGCGCGTCGCCCCGTTGTGACGTGAGATTGTACTCTTGACATTGTTAGACCGCCTGTCTAAGCTGTCGCTAGTCATCTTGTCTAAGGTTGAACGTTATGACGGGACGGAAGCCGCTCAGTGATGTGACTGACGCCGAATTGGCCGTGATGCGGCATTTATGGGAGCACGGCACGCAATCGCGCCGGCAACTGACCGACGCACTGTACCCTGACGGCGGGCCAGCCCATTTCACGACCGTGCAAAAGCTATTGGAGCGACTCGAAGCGAAGGGGTATGTTCGATCGCCGCGTGGCGGAGCCGTTCGTACCTTTGCCGCGGCCGTTGGTCGGGAATCGCTCATTCGCCGCCGCCTGCGCGACGTTGCCGACAAATTGTGCGACGGTGCTATTGCACCATTGCTCATGCATCTGGTCGAGTCCGGTCCACTCACGAACACCGAGGTGGCGGAACTCCAGGCACTCGTTCGCAAGATGGCTAAACCGGGTACTTCCTGAGGCATCCCATGGGCAACTTCACGACACTGGTGTTAGCCAATGTTGTCGGCGCGGCGGGACTGGCGCTGCTCGCGCTGGTGGCATGTCGCTTTTCACGACGAGTCGAATTTGTGCATAAGGCCTGGCTCGTCGTGTTCCTCAAGCTCGTGGCACCATCGCTACTCGTATTGCCCGTGCTTCCGGTGTTATCGCATGAATTGCCAACAGTGGGGACAACGACAGAGCCCGATCCACGGGCGCTCGCCGTAGAGTTCGTGCCAAATCATGTGGAGTCGGTGAACGCCGTTGATCACGACGCGAGTGACCCAATACTACCGCCGAACGCAGATCAATCCGATGCAAACATGGCAAATCACTCCGCGCCGTTAATTGCGTATGTCGATAGCGCCAACGTTGGTGATTGGCTGTTGAGGATCTGGGCGGCGGGGGCGATCGGATATTGGTGTTTGGTGCTGATCGCGGCTATTCAATTCCAACGACGCATGCGGGTGGCAGCAATCGGTGACGATGAAACGGCCAAACTGGCCGATCGCGTCGCGACTCGACTGGGCCTGCATCCGTTTCCCCGTATCGAGTTCTCGCAGGAACGAATTTCGCCAATGGTGTGGGCCGCACTCGCTAAGCCCCGGTTAATTGTGCCGCATGAACTATGGGGCCGACTTTCCGATCCCCAGCGCGAGACGATCCTTGCCCATGAATTGGCGCATGTTGTCCGCCGCGACCACTGGGTGCGCCGCATCGAAGTGTTGATCCTGGGTTTTTATTGGTGGTGCCCCATTGCGTGGTTCGCGCGAGCGCGGCTTCGACAAGCCGAAGAAGCCTGTTGCGATCAGCGTGTACTGCGAGCGTATCCGGAACTCGCCCAGGCGTATGCCGAGGCTTTGATCGAAACGGCCATGTTCGTGGCCAGGCCGAAATGGGCGCCGCTGGCGTCCGGCGGCTCGGCCAGAGCAGGCGAACTCAAACGGAGGGTAAACATGATCCTGTCGAACCGACCGAACCGCACCGTGCGGCGACCAATCGCCGCGACCATGATTGTCATAGCCGTCGCGTTGTTGTCGCTGCGCCCCGGGTTTCCCCAGGTCGCCAACTCAACAAATCCCGACCCGTTGCAAGACACGCAGCAACCATCGCCGCCATCGGATCAGCCACCATCCGCAACGCCTGCCCCTGACATTCGCCCTGCACACACACTCTTTTCGGCCATTGCGCAGCCCGCTCATGCACCACCGTTGCCAATGACCGCCAATACGGCGCACTCCCAAACTCAGAGCTTGCGCGACGAGATTGAAATGCTTGAAGCGCAACGTGGCACCAAGCGGGCGCAGTTGGATGTTGCCAAGATCAGCATGGAGGCGGCCGCAAGGAGATTTGAGTTATTGGCAGGTATGAAGGGCCAGGTTTCCAAAACCGATCTCAATCAGGGTGAAGACGAGGTCAATATCGCGCGCGGCAAACTTGCGGTCCAACAGGCCGAACTCTCGGAACACGAGGTAAAAATCAAACAAGCCAAGCGCAAACTTGAGTCGACTCCTCAACCGGCGATTGGGTTTTACTCTCCTCCGGCAATGAGCCCTCCGGCAATGAGCGTCCCCAGCAATGCGGCCTTCCCCACAATCAACTACTCGGCGCAAGCAGCACTCACTCAACCGGTACCGAATGTGGCAAACCCCGCTGGACCTGTCCCGCAAGCGAATCTGGATAAAATTCAGGCACAACTCGACCAGTTGGCCCAAGAACAGAAGTCCCTTCAGGCGCAGCTCAAAAAGGCCACAGACGAATACAACCAGCTCCGCCTGCAAAATCAAAGGCTCGAAGTGCAGAGATTACAATTGGAGAAACTCATCAATAACGTCAAGGTGAAACCGAGTCAGGACACGCCGCCACCGAAAGAATAATACGTGTGCACTAAACATCGGCCTGTGACGAAAATCAAATCGATCCGCCGAATCGCAGGCGGAGTTGGATGAAGTCGCTGGCCGCGACGGCGCTGTCGCCGTCGAAGTCGAAGATGGGATTGCTGCCGCCAAAGGATAGGCGGAACTGCGTGAAATCGCTGGCGGCGACCGAACGGTCGCCGTTGGCGTCGCCGAAGAGTCGATGGATAGCGCCGGGCGCGGACACGAAATCACCGCCAACCAGACCACCGCTGATTTTGCTGCTGAGCACCTTCAGCGTGTACAGGCCATCGAGTAACGACCCGCCGATGTTGACTGATGCGGTGAAGGTTAGCCATACGGATGAAGTACCGTTGTGTACTTGCGGCGCTGGGGTTACCGCGACGGGTCCGCCAGGGCCTGTCAATTGAAACGCATCAGCTGGCGGCCCACTGAAGCTCACCAGACCGTTGAACGCGACTTGAATGCTTGTCACCATCGATCGCTGAACCGCGCCATCATTGATGATCACCGCCGCGACTTGTGGCGACGCTGCGTTGTTGATGAATTGAACCGTTTCGATTTCACCGTAAGTGACTGCCAGTTGGCCGGCGCTGTAGATTTTTCCGCCGATGTCACCGCTGATTTTGCCGGCGCTATCAAAGACGAGCTTGTCGCCACTGCCACCATCTACGGATCGGCCGCCTATGACTTGATCACCATGGATGAACGACACCAGCACTTCATCGTCGAATGCGCTGCCTACGATGTTATGAAACTGGCCGTTGAGCGTCAGCGTGTGACCCAACGGCGTGATCGTTTGCGGCCCGGTCAGGCCGAGGTTTACGGACACGCCGCCCTGGGCATCTTCAAAACTCAGTGTGTTCACGCCGCTAGTGTCGGTGACCATTTGCGAAAACGGGCCGAGGAGACCGGCGAAGGAATAGGTGTCGTCACCCGATCCCCCTGCGACGACGTTATTGCCGAAGCCCTGGACGCCCATTTGATCATTGCCGAAGCCGCCATTGACGGAATCATTGCCGCCGCCTCCGTAGAGGATGTCGTCGCCGCTTCCCCCGGTGATCGTGTCATTGCCGCTGCCGCCGTAGATGCTGACGGGGAGCGTCATCTTGGAGGCGTCAACAACGCAACCATTGACGTCGCCCACGGCCACTCGCACAGGTCCGACAAATCCAGCATTCGTCGCTTTGGAACCAATGCCGTTGAGCGTGATCGAGCTGACGCCCGGTGTCGAATCCCCTTGACTAATCAAAGTCAGCGCGGAAAAAGCTTCGACGTAGGCATCG
>JANNLP010000332.1:0-1694 GCA_031396905.1 Gemmataceae bacterium | reverse complement strand
GCCAATTCCCCGGACACACTGCGAACGTCGTCAACAGACTGGCTGCGTGCAAAGTGGAAATCAACCGGAGAAAGGTAAACCGCATCCGCGTCATGATCGGACGTATGTGTGCCTGACTTTGTAGCTTCCTGGTCCACATCGTCATGATGATGATGTCTGTCGAAATCGTGATGGTGCCCATGATTAACAGCGGGTTTGTCGGTGTGGATGTGCCTGTGAAGGTCGTGACCGGCCGGTTGACCTTGCGTGTGCACGTGCCCGAATGTGGCTAATGGACTCAGCAACAAGCACGGCAGCATGAGGCAGCACACGATCCGGCGAAACACGAAGAACCCTCCCGTAGTGCTAAGATAACGCGTCGGCAGCACTTTTGCTAGATCGCGTCCGCAGCAACCGCAGCCCATTCGCAATCACCAACAGCGATGCTCCAGCGTCGAATGCAATGGCAGCCCAAAACGATGCATAGCCAAGCAAAGTGAGTATCGCAACGATGGCTTAGACAGCCAGGGCAAACGAGATGTTCTGGCGGATGACGTTAAGCGATCGCCGAGAAGAATGGAGCCAGTATCAATCGGGTGGTGGGCTGGTCTAACTGGTAAACCGCGTTTGATTTTACGCCTGGGTCAACTTAGTTAGAGCTTTTTCCTCAGGGTTGGGAATGAGCCCGGGCTGTTGCGGCGGCCAATGGTCTTCCAAGGTCAACCCGGAGATTACGCTGGCTGACTTCCACGCGTCGGCCATGGCGCGAATGTAATCCAAGTTCGCCTGCGCCATAGCTCTTTGAGCCTCTAGTACACGGAGATATTCGAACTGGCCGCCTTGATACGCTTTGAACGACAACTCAAAAGTTTCCCTGGCACGCGGCACAATGTGATCGCGATACCGTTCCGCCCGAGCCTTGGCCGCTGAGAAGTCGCGGATAGCCGTGGCGACACGCTCGCTCAGTTCGTTCTCCACACGGCCGACCAGTTGCGTGGCTTCACCTAGCTGTGCGGAGGCGGAGGCAATGTTGCCCTGGTTGCGGTTCCAAATGGGAACCGGCACGCTCAGGTTTATCGTGTAGTCGTCCGAACGGTTTTGGTTTTGCCGCACGTAACCCGCACCAAGACTCACGTTTGGAATCGGCTGTACTTGTTCCCGTCGCAGTTTGAGTCGCGCTCTCTCAATGTTGATTTGCGCCGACCGAACTTCCGGATGCGAGGCAAGGACATGTTGCTGCGTACGATCCAGTTCGTACGGCGGCGTAGCCTGGAAGAGATCACCGGTGATTTCCGAGGGTAGCGACCCGGCTCCCACGATGGCCGCCAGCCTGCGTTTCGCACCGGGCAGTTCACGCTGACTCGCTTCCAAGTCCGCTTTGAGGCGCTCCCGCTCAACCTCTAATTGCACGAGATCAAGGCGTGAAACCAGGTTGGCGTTGAGGAGCTTCCCGGTTTGACCGGTGGACTGTTCCGAGAGTTTGACGAGTTGTTCAAGCAATTCGATTCGCTTCTGCAATGCAACGACATCAAAGTAAGCGGCACGCACTTCCGCGAGTAACGAGTAGCGTTGATTCATTAGCGTCAGCGTGGCTTGATCGAGTTCCTTGCATGCCACCGCGCGACTGAGCTTCAATTTGCCGCCGGTCACGATTTCCTGGGTGACAAGCGGAATCGCCATCGCCGCCACCGCGCCGCCTCCCCGGGCGTCATGGC
>JANNLP010000275.1:0-1715 GCA_031396905.1 Gemmataceae bacterium | reverse complement strand
GTCATGTCGCCGTTCGGGCTGGGGCTGAACTTCAGCGGCGCCAATGGCTCGGTGGTAAAAGGTTTGGTCATCAATCGCTGGAATATCGGGATCGATTTCGACCAGAACGTGGCGACTACCGGTGTCGAGATTGAAGGAAATCTCATCGGTACGAATGTGGCGGGCACCAGCGCCTTGCCGAACGCCACCGGAATACGCGTGTTTCCCACGGCGACCGGCATTCTGATCGGCGGTACGACGCCGGCTGAGCGGAACGTGATTTCGGGCAACGGTGACGGCGTGGTGGCTGCCGGGACCGTTGGCACGCGGATTCAAGGCAACTATATCGGCACCAACGCCGCCGGTACCGGAGCCGTGCCGAATGGCTTTGGCCCGAGCTTCCAGAACGCCATCGTGCCCGGCGGTGACACGCTCATCGGCGGGCTAACAGCCGTGCCCGGCACCGCTCCGGGAAACCTGATCTCCGGTAACACCGGCAGTCAGGCAATCAGGATCGATGGCGGCACGAGCGTCCAGATCCAGGGAAACCTGATCGGGACCGACGTTACCGGCACGCTCGACCTGGGGAATGCAGGGGTGGGTATCGCCATCCTCCGGTCCTCTGGTGTCACGATTGGTGGTTCGGCGTCCGGCGCGCGAAATGTCATCTCGGGCAATAACGACTCGGGTATTACTCTGGCGCCCCCTACTTCCCAAATTTCCACTGGCGGGATTGTCATCCAAGGCAACTACATCGGCACGGACATCAATGGCACGGCCGACCTGGGTAACGGCACGCTGACTTCCGGACGCGGCGGCATTCAGACGGCCAGTAGTAACAACAACCGGATCGGCGGCACGCTCCCCGGCGAGGGGAACATCATCGCCTTTAACTTTGGCAGCGGCGTGTTCATCGACGGAAACGACTCACTTGGCAACACCATCCTGGGCAATTCCATCTTCGGCAACAAGTTGGTGCCTGGCGGTGACGCTGGCTTGGGAATCGCGCTCGGATCAGACGGTGTGACAGCCAACGACACCGGCGATGCCGACACGGGACCGAACGGCCTGCAGAATTTCCCGGTGCTTACGTCGGTGCAAGTCGTGGATTCTCCCATCTTTATTAACAACATTCTGACGAGCATCCAGCGAAACCTGCACATCGAGGGAACGCTGAACAGCACAGCAGGCTCAATTCAGCGCATCGAATTATTTGCCAGCGATGCGGCGGACCCTTCGGGCTTCGGAGAAGGACAGCGATTCTTGGGTGCTATCAGCATCACGGACAATGACAACGACGGCAATTTCACCTTTACGTTTGACCGTTTTGATGAATTCCTGGTGGCAGATCCTCCGCCCCCCTACGACGCAAACGATTTCTACACCGCCACGGCGACGAACTCGACGACCAACAACACGTCAGAGTTCAGCGCGGTCGCCGCCCCGGTCGCGGCGGCAGATACGACGACCACCTTAATGTCGTCGAACAATCCGAGCGTTTTTGGCCAGCAGGTGACATTTACGGTTACCGTCACTAGCGTCGCCGGAACACCGACAGGCTCGGTCACATTTGTCGATACAACAACAGGCGCGACGCTCGGCTCCGATACACTCGATGGCTCGGGCATGGCCAGCCTGGACGTCGGCACTCTGGGCGCCGGCACCCACTTCATTCAAGCAACCTATAACGGCAGCGCCGAGTTCAACGCCAGTAGCGGTACGGTTCAGCAGGTCGT
>JANNLP010000266.1:0-3983 GCA_031396905.1 Gemmataceae bacterium | reverse complement strand
CATTGGATATCTGCTGTCGTATCGTGCCGCTCACAAGGCGGCGTACATCGCCACTTCGGCATTGCCATACGCTTTGCTCTTCGGCGTTTGCTACAAGTTCTTCGATCGCTTTCCGGACGCGGTAACGTTCGCGGCTTACATAGTGTCGCTGCTGCTGTCGTTCGTCGTCGGTTTTGCTCTGGAAGCGTGCATCGGCATGATCGGCTTTTGGATGCTGGAGGTCAGCTCGATCCTGTATGTCATCATGACCCTCAATTATTTCATCTCCGGGCACATGTTTCCCATCGACCTACTCGGCGAGCCGCTTGCCACCATTCTCAAAGTGTTGCCGACCCAATACACCGCATACTTCCCGGCCGCCGTGTTTCTCGGCAAGCTTCAGGGTGGCGACTTGGCCTTTGGGTTATTAATGGAGTTGGCCTGGGCAGTGGGTCTGATGTTACTGGCGAACATCATGTATCGCACGGGCCTGCGGCGCTACAGCGCCTTCGGCGGGTAATAATTCATGCTGCGATATCTTCGACTTTATACCGCGTTCGCCCGGATCAGCCTGCAAGGCGAGATGGCCTTTCGCGCCAACTATTTGTTGAAGACATTCGTCGAGGTCGCCTGGCTCTGTCTTATGACGTTCTTTTACGAGCGATTGTTTGATTTCACCGCGGTGGTAGCGGGTTGGTCCAAGTCCGAGTACTTCTTTTTTCTTGGCACATTTTTTCTTGTGGAGAGCTTGATCGAGTCGCTTTTCATGTCGAATGTGGTGGAGTTCGCCGAGTTGGTGCGCACAGGCAACCTGGATCTGATGCTGCTAAAACCCGTGGATGAGCAGTTTCTCGTGACTTGCAAACAAGTCGAGTACTCGACACTGCCCAACGGCATATTCGGCGTGTTTCTGATGACACGGTCGTTGACGCAGATTGGCGTGATGCCCGAGTGGGAACGCATTGCGGCGTTTGTCGTCGGCATGATTTGCTCGGTCGGCCTGGCGTACAGTTTTCTACTGATGCTCGCGTCCACTGCCGTTTGGATGGTTCGCAACCAGAGCCTGTACGAACTCTGGTGGCTGTTCATGAGCTTCGTGCGCTACCCGAAGGAAATCTTTAACGCGCCGTGGGTGTACGGGATCGGGGTGTTCTTCACGTTCTTTTTCCCAATTGCGCTGGCCGTGAACGTGCCGGCTTCGTCGATGGTCAAGCTGTTCGAGCCGCACATGGTGGCATACATGGTCGTTGCCACCGGGGTCGCCCTCGCGTTCAGCCGTTGGGTTTTCCGCCGGGCATTACGCAGTTATCGCAGTGCCAGCAGTTGAATTCTCCGCGGAAATCGCTTCGATAACCGCATCGCTTGTCGGGAGTGCCTCGCTTGAAATATCTCATTACTGCCGTCTGGTTGCTCACTTGTTCATCGGCATTCGCCGACTTGCCGCGCACTACGGCCGAAACCAGCAAATATCAGGCGACGACGCGGCACGCCGATGTCGTCGCTTTCTGCAAAGTGCTCGCCGAACAATCACCGCTGGTTCGAGTCGATTCCCTCGGCAAGAGCAGTGAGGGCCGCGAGCTGCCGCTCATGGTCCTTGCCGAGCCGATGGTGAAGTCGGCGGATGAAGCCAAGCGTTTGGGCAAAGTTGTCGTGTTGCTGTGGGGCAACATCCATGCCGGCGAAGTCGATGGCAAGGAAGGCCTGATGGTGCTGGCCCGCGACATCGCCACCGGTGCTGACAAGGCATTACTGAAAGACCTGATCATTCTCATTGCACCGATCTTCAATGCCGATGGCAACGAGCGCATCGCCAAGGGCAAGCGCCCGGAGCAGGGAGGCCCGGACGAAGTCGGCGACCGCGAAAACGCCGGCGGCCTGGACCTCAACCGCGACTTCGTGAAGCTGGAATCACCGGAAGTACGTTCGCTGGTGAAGACGATTAACAAATGGGATCCGCTGGTGTGTCTGGACGCCCATACCACCAACGGTTCGCGACACCGACACACGATGACATATGACTGGCCACGCCATCCGAACGCGACAGCGGCAAACGACCTTGCAGCGAAACTTGTTCCCGCGGCCGGCGAACGCATGAAAACCGCGTCGGGTTTCGTGCCGGCAGTTTATGGCAACTTCTCCCGCGACCGCAGCCAATGGGAAGCGTCGCCCGCCCAGCCGCGTTACGGTGTGCAGTACATCGGCATGCGTGGCCGCGTTGCGGTGCTGAGCGAGTCGTATTCCTACGCCAGCTACCAGGACCGCGTGAAGGCGAGTCTTGAGCTGGCTCGCGGCGTGTGCCAGGAGGCGGCTGCCCTCAAAGGCGAACTGAAGAAACTCAAAGATGCGCCGCCATCGCCGCGGCTGGCATTGCGCAACAAACTGCAACCGCTCGGCGAGCCGCGCACCATCCTTGGCTTCGCCGAAGCCGAACGGGATGGCAAACGGCAAGTCACGGACCAACCCAAAGAGTACTCGGTCAAGTACATCGCAAAGGCGGAACCGACAGTCGAAGTCACCCGGCCCGCCGCTTATGTGATTCCCACGGGTTTCGATAGCGCGATTCAATGCCTGCAGCGGCACGGCATTGCGGTCCAGGAATTGCGCGAGGACATTGATCTGGAAGTCGAAAGCTACGTTGTTAACCAGATCAAGAAGGCGACGCGGCCATTCCAAGGCCATACGACTCAGACAATCGAAGTGACACCGAAGAAGGACACCCGGCGAGTTGTCGCTGGCTCCTTCATCGTTCGCACCGAACAAGCCTTGGGCACTGTGGCCGGGCTGTTGTTGGAACCGCAGGCCGAGGATGGCTTCGGCACGTGGAACTTCTTTGATGCCAAACTGCAAGAAGGCGCGGACTATCCGGTAATACGCTTGGCGGCTGTGCCTCCGCTACTCACGACCGCGATCCGACCTTTGGCCGAAGACCGGGTCATGGATCGGCCCATTGACACGGTACTGGTATTTGCATCCGCGTTGCCGCCAAACTTCAGCGGTAATCCGCTGGGCGGCGTGAACTGGCTCGATGACGGCGAACACTATCTGCAATCGAAATCCGGCCAGTTGCTCAAAATCCACGCTCGAACCGGGCGGTCCACGCCGTTCGTCGATGCCGCGAAGCTGGAAGAATCTCTCAAAGCGGAGCCGGAACTTGCCGCGATTGCCAAGCTCATGAGCCAGCGCGGGAACTTCACCATGAATCCCTCGCGCACGGGAGCGTTGATCACGCATCAGGAAGATTTGTACTTCGGCTCATTCGACGGCACCGCGGCCAAGCGACTGACCAAGTCAGCGGGCGGCAAACAGCATCCCAAATTCAGCCCGGACGGCCAGTTTGTGGCTTTCACGCGGGCCGGCAATCTCTTCGTGGTGGACGTTGCCACGCAGACGGAAAAGGCCCTGACCAGTGACGGCGGCGGCCCCATCCTCAACGGCAAAGCCGACTGGGTGTACGAGGAAGAAATCTTCAACCGCAATGAGGAGGCCTACCGCTGGTCGCCGGACTCGAAACATATCGTGTTTCTGCGGCTCGACGACACGCCAGTGAAGAACTTTGCCGTAGTAAACCACATTCCCACTCGGCTGAATGTCGAAAACTATCCGTATCCGAAAGCCGGCGATCCGAATCCGCTCGTGAAGCTCGGCATCGTCAACATTGATGGCAGTGAGGCCAAGTTTGTCGATCTCGGCGATTACAAGCCCGATGATATGCTCATCGCCCGCATCGGCTGGCTGCCCGAGGGCAACTCAGCCTATGCCTATTTGACGAATCGCGTGCAGAACTTCATGGATATTATCTTCGCACCGGTGACGGGCAGTCCGCCGCAAAAGGTGGTTCACGATACGACCAAAGCCTGGGTCGATGACACGGGTCCGCTTCACTTCCTGCCCGATGGTTCATTTCTCTATTCCAGCGACCGTTCGGGTTGGCGACATGTTTACCGGTTCAAACGGGACGGCACATTGATGAACGCCGTCACCAAAGGTGACTGGGAAGTGCGCAA
>JANNLP010000239.1:0-6159 GCA_031396905.1 Gemmataceae bacterium | reverse complement strand
CAGTTGTCGTTTGATTTCTAACAATCGGCCGTTTCAACGCCACATGCCTTCGTCGGCGAAGGGGTGACCGGGGCCTTTGACTTTGGGCTTGGGCCGAGATTTGAGAATTGCGTCGGCGAGGAAGATGTCTTTGAATGTGGTGATCTTGATGTTGCCGGGGTCGCCTTCGACGACGTGGACGGGATGCCCAGTGGCTTCGACGAGTTGGGCATCATCGGTGATGTCGCCAGCGACGCTGCCACGCTTCGCATAGGCTTCGACCAGCCAATCTTTGCGAAACACCTGCGGCGTCTGGGCGAACCAGAGATTGGCCCGCGGAGGCGTGGCTTGAATGACGTGATCCTGGCCAACCTGCTTGATCGTGTCAGCCACGCGAACGGCGGGGATGACGGCACCATGCTTCACCACGGCCTGAAAGACGCTATCCACTAACTCCGTGGTCGCACATGGCCGCACGGCATCGTGAATGGCGACGTACTCGACCTCATCCTTCAACATGGCAACAGCATTGGCGACGGAATCAAAACGCTCCTCGCCGCCATCGACGAGCTTGATGTTCATGAACGCGATGTTGGCCTGAAAGCGCCGATCAAATAGCTCGCGATCTTCGGGATTCAAGACCAGCAGCATTTGCACGACGTCTTCGCGGGTGACGAATAACTCGGCGGTGCGCAGCCAAACGGCACGGCCGTCGATCAACGCGAATGGCTTCTTCTCCTTGTTGGTAAACCGCGACGATTTTCCAGCCGCGGGCATGATGACAGCGACGTTCGGCATGGCAATTGGCCTCCGGGAAACCCATTGGCCATGTTACGCCAAGGCGTGTGACTGGCGAGAATGCGCATTAACCCAAGACGGGAATTGTCTCAGTTACTGGAAGAGAAAAGTCGGCTAGCGAGTCCGCGGGGCTGACGGCGGCAGAGAACAGATAACCCTGACCATATTCACAGCCGAGGTCGCGGAGTTGTTCGAGCTGGCGTTGATTCTCTACACCCTCGGCGACTACGGATAAGCCAAGACCGTGCGCGAGTGCAATTATTGTGCGCACAATTTCGTTGCCATCATCGGCCCGCCCCATTTTGGCGACAAATGAGCGATCGATCTTGAGGACATCAATCGGCAAGTTGTGCAGGTAAGACAGGGAACTGTATCCGGTGCCAAAATCATCGATGGCGATGCGGACGCCGATGTCGCGCAGGCGATTGAGCACGCGATAGGCCGTCTCTTGATTCTCCAGCAGGATGCTTTCCGTGATTTCAAGCTTGAGGAGCCGCGCCGGCACCTTTTCTTCCATCAGGATTGATTCAATGCGCTCGGTGAAATCCGGTTCGGCGAGTTGCCGGCTTGAACAGTTGACACTGACAAACGGCGTGGCATCATCGGGTCGATCCGACATCCAGGTGATGACTTGACGGCAGGCTTCGCGCAATGCCCACCAGCCGATTGGCACGATGAGGCCGGTCTCCTCGGCAACGGTTATGAACTCACTTGGATAAACCAAGCCACGCTGCGGGTGATGCCAGCGGAGCAGAGCCTCGAAGCCGATCTGCCGGCCGGAATCCAATTCGATCATCGGCTGATAATGCAGAACGAACTCATCGTGATCGACGGCATGCTGCAGTGCCGTTTCCAACTCCATGCGCTCGACCGCGCGGACGCGCATGGCCGGGTCGAAGATGCGATACTGTCGGCGGCCCTGGGTCTTGGCGTGATACATGGCGATATCCGCCTCGCGCAACATTTCCTCGGCCGTCACGGACCCGGCGGGCGACAGACTCACGCCGATGCTGACTGAAGCAAAGACATCGTGCCCGCGCAGCTTGTATGGCAGGGCGATTTCTTTGATGAGCCGATCGACAATCGGATGCAGGTCGTCGGCTTTGGTGATGCCATCGAGCAGCACGCAGAATTCGTCGCCTCCGAGCCGGGCCACGGTGGGTTCCCAGCTCATGCGCATGATCGTGTCAGATGATCGTAGCGATGCTTCGAGGCGACGGGCGATGCCGAGCAGCAACTGGTCGCCGACGTCATGACCGAGGCTGTCGTTGACCAATTTGAAGCGATCCACGTCCAGGAACAACACGGCGAAGAAGTGGTTCTTCTTACGACGTCGATGTTCAATGGCTCGTTCGAGTCGATCCAGAAAAAGAATGCGATTGGGCAGGCCCGTGAGGGCGTCGGCAACTTTGCTTTCGGTGATGTCGCTGAGTGAGCCGGCCATGCGGGTGGCGTGCCCGTCGCGGCCACGAAGCGCCAGGCCGCGGCAGAGCATCCAGCGATACGAGCCGTCGCGATGCTCCATGCGGAATTCCATTTCGAAGTGCGGCGTCATGCCGCGCCAATGCGCATGCAGTCGATCAAACAGCGGTTGGCGATCATCCTTATGAACGCGATGGAACCACTCGTCGGGCCGCGTACCGATGTCTTCTTCGCGAGCGCCGACCATATCCTTCCAACGCGGCGAAAGGTACAGCTCCTCACCCGGCACGTCCCAATCCCACAAGCCGTCGTTGGCGCCGCGGGCCGCCAACGCGTAGCGTTCTTCGCTTTCACGAAGTTGATTCAGGGTTCTTTTGAAGCCGATTTGCGTGGCGATTCGGGCGAGAATCACTGGCGCATCGATGGGTTTGGTGATGTAGTCGTTGGCGCCGATTTCGAATGCCTTGACCACGGATTCGCTTTGGCCATCGGCAGTCACCATGATCACTGGTAGATCGGTCGCAGGAAAGCGGCTGCGCAATTGGCGCAACACTTCCAACCCGTCCATCCCGGGAATCGTTACGTCCAGCAAAACCAGATCAGGAACAAACTCATCAAATGAGGCAAGTGCCTGTGGTCCGTCTTCGGCCACAGTCACGGTGTATTGATGACCGCCAAGCAAATGGGCCAGCATTTCGCGGGAAATGAACTCGTCATCCACGACGAGGATATTCCCGGAAGAAATGGGCATGGCGGTCTCCGGGCGAATACCGCTTCCTGCGATTTCGCCAGTGGGGGCGCTGTAAGGCGTTCTCCAACACATTGATCCGGGCATAATCGCTGCGAACGATCGCCGGTGGTGGGAGTCGGCAAACCCTAGCATTTTTTTTGTCTTCGTAGCGCACGCAAACTATGCTGGTTTGTCGGGACGTGCGGGCAGCGAAGCTGTGGGGTTCACGTCTGCGCGTTTGAACATCGGTCGGAAGGACGAACAGCGCCATGATTGCCACACTTTCGTCATCGTCCATGTCGTTGGCCCCGGCCGGTTCCGTATTGGATGAAGTCGGCCTGTTAGCTCGCATCAAGGGTGACATGACGTTCCTGGGCATCATCTTTGAAGCATTTCAGTCGCAATATCCCGGGCAGCGTGCCGACATGCGAACGGCATTGACTGCGAACGATTTTGAGAAAGTCCGCACCATCGCGCATTCGTTGAAGGGCAATGCCAGCACGCTGGGTGGCCAGCGCGTGGCCGGGGTTGCCGCCGAGATCATGGCATCAAGCGCGCTCGGCGAAGCAACAGGCGTTCACGACATGTTTCGCCGGTTGGATGCCGAGGTCGCTCTGTTTCAAAAGGCGATGTCGCTACTTTTGCACGGGTAAATACAACTCTCATTGCCTCGTCCGCTCATGCCACGTGGCATACAACGGCTCTGCCGCCCTTTCGATCATCATTGGGAGCCAACCATGTTGCGCACGCTTGTGTTTGTCGCCCTCCTTTTTGTGGCCGGTCCGGTCGTTGCCCAAGACTGGGCGAGGGAAAAACTTGAGAAATCGCCGCGGCATGGCGAGTGGGTCAAAGTGGACAACGGCACCCGCAAGGTGGAAGCGTTCGTCGTTTACCCTGAAGTCAAAGACAAGGCGATGGCCGTCGTCGTCATCCATGAAATTTCCGGCCTCACCGATTGGGTACGCGGCGTGGCCGACCAATTGGCCGAGGCCGGTTACATCGCCATCGCGCCGGACTTGTTGTCTGGGGCTGGCCCTAAAGGGGGCGGAACAGCCGAGTTAGCCAAGGAGAAAGGTGCCGCTGTTAAGGCAATCGGCGGACTCAACGCTGATCAAATTACCGCCGACCTGAACGCTTGCGTTGCATATGTGTCAAAGGTTCCGGCGTGCAATGGCAAGGTGGCCGTCTGCGGTTTCTGTTGGGGTGGAGCTCAGACATTTCGCTTTGCTACGAACAACAAGTCAATTAAGGCCGCCTTTGCCTTTTATGGCCGCGGACCAGAGATGGCTGAGGACATTGCGCGGATCACTTGTCCCGTTTACGGGTTCTATGGCGAGAACGATAACCGCGTCAACTCCACGATCGCGAATTCCAAGGAGTTGATGAAATCGGCAGGGAAAACGTACGAACCGGTGATCTACGACGGCGCGGGCCACGGCTTCATGCGCATGGCCGAGGCCCCGGACACCAAAGATGCCGACAAAAAGGCCCGCGCCGACGCCTGGAAACGCTGGAAATCGATCATGACAAAGTTGTAATGTGGGCGACTTGCGGGTATGATAACAGAGTTCTTAATTCTGGCTTCAAATCGGGAGGTCGTCATGCGGGCGCGCAATCATCGCGGCGGTTTCACGCTGATCGAATTATTGGTGGTCATTGCCATCATTGCCACCCTGATGGGACTCTTGCTGCCGGCCGTGCAGAAAGTGCGCGAGGCGGCGAACCGCACCAGTTGCCAGAATAACATGAAGCAGCTGGGGCTGGCGCTGATGGGCTTCCAGTTCACCAATCAGGTGTTTCCTGCTTCCGGATGGACAACGCAGGGGCCGGGCAACCCAGCGGGCAAATATGTGGGATGGCGGCCGTTGACACTGCCATTCATCGAGCAGGAAAATCTGCAGAAACTCTATGATTTCAATCTCGACTGGTGGGTAGGGGCAAACCTGACGGCCGCGTCTTATCCAGTGAAGACATACATGTGTGCAAGCGTCCCACAAAGGATGGACGTGCTTTCCGCCGTCGCGAAGCCTGCCCCGAACCCCCGTCCTGCATTGACGTTTACGACCCCGATTGCGCCGACTGATTACGAAGCCATTCAGGGAATTCAGCCTGCGCCGATTAACCTGCTGGCCGGTTCGTCGTTTTACAATGCGAAGAACCGCTTTTCCGTCATGTCGCGCAATTCGCGGAACCGGCCGGCAGAAATCCGCGACGGCACGTCGACAACCATCATGTTGGTCGAGTGCAGCGCACGGCCATTGGTGATTCGCAACCGTTTCGCAAATCCAGCATTGTCAAATGACCAGGGCATTGGTTGGGCGGATTCCGAAGGACCATTCAGCCTGCATGGAACGAATTGGGATGGTTCGATTGAAGGTGATGGCTCGGCGACCGGTTGCACGTTTGCCATGAACAAGAAAAACGACAATGAACCGTTCAGCTTTCACATCGGTGGCTCGACCGTGTTGTTTGCCGATGGTCACGTGCAGTTCATTAACGAGCGAATTCCGTTGTTGACTTTCGCCGCCCTCTGCACGATGAATGCCGGCGAGGTTGTTGCTGACGACTACTAACTAATTGGCGCGCGCGGACAATAGCGTGCCGCTGACTTCACCCAGACCGATTCGGTAGCCGTCACCCTGGCACCAACCGGTCATGGTGACGCGGTCGCCGTCCTGGAGGAAGCTGCGGGTCTCGCCGTTGGGGAATGGCAGAGGCTTGCTACCGCGCCAGGATAGTTCCAACATGCTGCCGAAGCTGTCTGGGGTCGGGCCACTGATGGTGCCTGTGGCGAGCAAGTCGCCGGGGCGGAGGTTGCAGCCGCCGACGGTGTGATGGGCCAGTTGTTGAGCAAAGTTCCAATACAGATGTTTCGCATTGGATCGGCAGATGATGTGTGAACGATCCATTTTCGCGCCGTGAACTGATACCTCCAATTGAATGTCGAAGGCACCATTGCCTGGTGATTGCAAGTATGGCAGCGGCTCCGGATCCTGCTTTGGTCCTGCAATGCGGAATGGTTCCAAGGCCGCCATCGGCACGACCCACGGCGAGATCGACGTGCCGAAGTTCTTGGCGAGAAATGGACCGAGCGGCACGTATTCCCATGTCTGAATATCGCGGGCGCTCCAGTCGTTGACAAGCACGACGCCGAACAAATGTTCCATCGCATTCGCAATCGGAATCGACTGGCCAAGCGTATTGCCTGGCCCGACAAAGGCGCCGAGTTC
>JANNLP010000153.1:0-5382 GCA_031396905.1 Gemmataceae bacterium | reverse complement strand
GCCGCCGACCTTGGCCCCCGCCGAATTGAACCGCTGGCCGTAAACGCCATATTGACTGCCGTCCTGAAAAGCGCTCGCCCACACGACTATCGCGTCGCCGTCGGCATCCATTGCCACCGATGGATCGATTTGGCTATTCGTCTTTAGGGTGTTGACCTGAAATTCAACGCCGACCTTGGCCCCCGTTGAATTGAATCGTTGGCCGTAAACGCCCCAGTTGCTTCCGTCTTGGAGATTGCTCATCCACACGACCACGGCGTCGCCGTCGGCGTCCACCGCCACATATGGTGCGCTCTGATTATCACTCGTGTGGGAGTTGACGCGAAACTCGCCGCCGACCTTGGCCCCCGCGGAGTTGAAGCGCTGGCCGTAAACGCTGCTGCCACTGCCACTGCCGTCCTGGCCGTAGCTATTCCACACAACCATGGCGTCGCCGTCGGCGTCCACCGCCACCGAAGAAGCGGCCTGGCGACCCGTCGTGAAAGTGTTGATCTGGAACTCGCCGCCGACCTTGGCCCCGGCCGAGTCAAACCGCTGGCCGTAAACGCCGTAGCTACTTCCATCCTGGCCCTCACTGTCCCACACGACCACGGCGTCGCCGTCGGCATCCACTGCCACACACCGATAGGGATTCGGGTACTGATTGCCGGTTGTGAAAGTATTGATGGCAAACTCATTGGCACCGACCACGATGTTGTCAACACCCACCCATTCGTTGTTCCCCACGGCGTTCGTGGTGATAATGCGAAGCTGTACTTCCGGCTGATTATCAACCGCGCTGGGCAGGATAACGCTGACCGGACTTACTTTGGTGGCGATACTTGGACCGGTGGTCGCGTCGGCGACGAAGCCGGCGGGCAAGTTGATGAAGTTGCCAGCATTGCCGATGCGGTATTGCAAAGCCACCGGCTGAATGGCGTTGTCCGCCGTCCCGTCAATGTCACGAAGGCTGTAGGAAATCGAGATGTTCGCCCGACCAGTTGTGTTGACGGACACAACAAGATTCGGCGCGGCCGCAGTTGCGGAACCTTGAAGCGCCACCACTGGATTTGTCAGGCCATCGAACTCCGCGACACCACCGTCGGTCAGTGCCGTGTTGCTGAGTTGATTGGCAATCACATCGATCGTCGTATATGGCGTCACGACGGTTTGGGGATCGACGCCGGGGCCAAACGTATCTTCACCTAAAAACCCCATCACGTTGGCCACGCCGGACCAATCGTCATTCGCGGCGATGAGCGTGGTGGTACTCCAGTTCTGATAGACATTGCTCACCAACAAGTTGTGCGGAGTCGCGTCCGGCGTAATCCGGTCCTCCAACGGCCGGCAAACGAGTCGAAACTGATTCGACTTCGGGCGGAAGTGGCGGCGGACCGGGATTCGGATCATGACAAACTCCCCGTAAAACAAGGTCACAACCTGCTGTACTGCCAAACGCCCGGCCGCATTGCCAGGACCGGACCTTGCGGCCACGAACTAAATTGACCCGCCAAACCGCAGGCGGAATTGGATGAAGTCGCTGGCGGCCACCGCGCCGTCGCCGTCGAAGTCGAAGGTCGGGTTGTTGCCGCCCAGGGCGAGGCGGAACTGGATGAAGTCGTTGGCAGCCACCGCGCCGTCGCCCGTAATGTCACCAAAGAAACGGAAGAGGCCATTGGCGGGTGAACCGATCAACTGGAAGTTATCGCCGCCGGTGCCGTTGCAGTCGCCGTCCAAGTTGCCGTTGGCGTTCGAGACTTTCGACGCCAACACCGTCAGCGTGTACCGGCCGTCTTCCAGCGATGTGAACTGGGACAGGGCCCCGGTGAAGGTGAGCGTGACGTGAGTAGCCGTGTCATTGGACACCGAGGCTGTCAATCCGACCGTTGCGTTGTCGCCTTGACGTTTCAGTTCAAATGCGGTTACGGCGGTGCCGGAGAAAGTGACGATCTGGTTGAAATCAATCTTGACCTCCGTGACGCGCGACCGCTGGACAGCGCCACCGTTGATGATGACGGTCTTGCTCGGAATGCAAGGCGGCGGTGTCACCACTTGGACCTCGAACGCGCCAATGTCCACCGATCCATTTGAGCTTCGTACAAACCCGGCACCACGTTGATCGTTGGCCAGGGCAGCCGGATTGTTGCCGGCGTTGATCGCCGGGCTGCCGGCGACAAGGGCGTGCGTCAGCGTCGGCCCACCGTTACTGGCCAGCGAGCCGAGCTTGGCATTCAGCGGAGCGGCCTTGGTCCCAGTCTGGTTGCCGGTGCCAGTCATTGTCGCGGTCCCCGGCTCGACCACGCCGATCAAATTGTTGTTTCCGCCGATGTTCACCAAATTGAAGTAAAGGTCCGGGAAGTTGACGCTAGTATTCCCGGCGACGATCGTGCTGGAGAGCGACACCGTTGCCGAGAACGCAGTCACGTGGACGCCGCCTGCGCCCGAGTTGCTTGCCGAATTGCCGGTGATGGTGCTGTTCTGAACGACGACAGCCCCGTTGAAGTTTGCAAGGGCCAGCGCTCCGCCGACGCTGCTGGGCGCCGCATTCCCTGACAGAGTGGAGTTGCTAATCAGGAACGTGGTGGCCGTGCCGGGAAAGAAAATCGCGCCACCGCCACTGACCCCGAATCCAGTGTTGCAAGTGTTCGCCGAAAGCGTGCAGTCCTCGATAACCAGGCTGCGGTTGGTCGCCTCGCCGTTTTGCCTGAACGCGATCGCCCCACCTGATAGGGCGGCTGTATTTGCCGAAAGCGTCGAGCGGCGGACCGTGGCCGACGTGGAGCCGCTCAACTCGATCGCCCCGCCGTCTTGGACCGTGGCCTTGTTCCCCGAAAGCGTACTGTCTTCGATGATCAAACTACCGCCGCTGCGGATGGAAATTGCACCCCCACCTCTGGCCGTGTTTCCCGAGATGGTCGAGCGGCGAATCGTAACAGTATGTGTGGATCCGATGGCCCCGCCGACGGAGTTGACGGCGGAATTGCCAGTCAGCGTACAGTCCTCAATCAGCAGGCTTCCCACTTCACTTAAGACGCCAATGGCGCCGCCGTCAGCGAACTGTGCCGTGGAATTGGTGATCGAACAGTTCTGGATGGTCAGTGCTTCGTCGTCCACCAAGATCGCGCCGCCAGTGCCGTTCGCCAAGCCATTGGTCAGCGCCAACCCTTGAAGCACGATAGCCGCTTGAATTCCCGCGCCGGTGGTGTTGAAGATGCTTGCGACACCGCCGCCACTGATGGTGACCTTGGCCGTCGGGCCGGTGATGGTGACGGCTTCGTCGATCGCAATCACGGTAGCCAGTGTGATTGTCGATGCGGATGTGAATATCGCCGGGTCGAACGTGACGGTGTCGGCCCCCGGTTGGGCGTTAGCGTCGATGATCGCCTGGCGCAACGATCCAGGCCCGCTGTCGTTGACGTTGATCACCACCAACGATGGTGGTTGAGATTCAAAAGCGCCGATGTCGGTCGCGCTGCCGATGACTCGCGCGAACCCGGCACCGCGCTGATCGTTGGCTAAGCCGGCAACGTTGTTGCCCGCGTTAATCGCCGGGCTGCCAGCCAGCAGTGCATGCGTCAGCGTCGGGCCGCCGTTATTCGTTAGGCTTCCGAGCAGCAGATTGGTGTGCGGCTGAAACGGCAAGTTGCCGCCCAAATTGGTCGCGGTGAACCCGGTCCCCGAACCGATTGCGCTAGCTTTCATGTTGACCGTGCCCGCGCTGAAGATGTCGGGGGCGGCCGCATTGGTGTTGCCCGACACGATGGTGCTTTCGAGACTGATCGTGCCGGCACCGGATGGTCTGGCGATGCCGCCTCCGCCCGACCCGCCGTTCGCCGTGTTATTTGTGATCGTGCTGTTTTGCACGGTCAGAGTTCCGCTGAAATTCGAAAGCACGATGCCGCCGCCCGAGGAGAGCCCCGCCGAGTTGCCGGAGATTGTGCTATTAACGATCTTCAGCCCGGCGGCCGCGACGGTGCCGAAGAAGTACAGGCCGCCGCCGGTCCCGGATGCCGTGTTGCCCGATACGATGCTGTTCAGCATCAGCAGGCTGCCGCCGTTATAAAAGGCGACCGCCCCGCCGTTGCCCGCGACCGTGTTGCCGCTGATGGTCGTGTCTTGGATCAAGACAAAGGACGCGCCATAGAGAAGGATCGCGCCTCCCGGCAAGCCGCCGCCGGTGACCGAGTTATTGCTCACGGTGCAGCCGAGCAGGTTCAGCGTACTTTGCGCGGACGCGACGTAGATGGCGCCGCCGGCATTGGAGGTGTTTCCGGTGATGGTGCAGTTGGTCAAGGTCAAGTCTTCGTCGCCGACCAGGATCGCGCCGTTGCCTTGGGTGATGGTCAGCGACTCAATGGTGATATCCTTGTCGGCCGCGGCCTTCGACGTGTTGAAGACGCGGGAGGTGCCGTTGCCGTTGATGGTCAACTTCGCCGCCGGGCCGATAATGGCAACGGCGTCGGTGATCGAAATCTCTCCGCTGCCCTGGTTGATCGCCTTGGCCGAAGTGAAAAACGCCGGGTCGAAAGTGACCGTGTCGGGCCCGGGAATGGCATTGGCATTGGTGATCGCCTGGCGCAGCGAGCCGTCACCGGAAACGCTGGTATTGGTCACCAGAGTCGAGGGCCGTTCAACTGCCCCGACGTCGGCGACCGGGCCACTGATCCGCGGGAAGCCCGCGCCGCGCTGATCCGTCGTCAGGCCGGCCGAGTTGGAGCCATTGTCGATGACAGGGCTGCCGGCAAGCACGAGGTGCGTCTGCGCCGGCCCGCCGTTCTTACCCAGCGCGCCGAGCAGCGGGTCGAGCGGACTGGCTTTGGTGCCAGTTTTGTTGCTCGGGTCGGTGATGCCCGTTGAACCATCGGTCGCGCCGACGAGGTTGAACTTGGCGAAATTGACCGTTCCGAAAGCATCAGCGCCGTCGGTCACGGCCGTATTCTTGGCGACGACGACACTCTCGATGGACAGCGTCCCGGCCGTTCGTTGAATGCCGCCGCCGGTCGTTGTGGCGTCGTTGAATGCGATCGTCGAATTCTGAATCGTGACACTGGCGGCGACGTTTTGGAGAGTGATTCCGCCGCCGGTGCCGCCCGTGGCATGGTTGCCGCTAATGGTTGAATTGCGGATGGTGACCGTGCTCGACATGTTCAGGACGCCGCCGCCGCCAAGGCTCTGGGAAGCTGTGTTCCCTGAGATCGTGCAGTTGTCGATGATTAAGGTGCCGGTGCTGAAACAGTAAATGCCGCCGCCGCCCTGGGCGCTATGGCCCGAGATCGTGCTGTTGATGACGGTGACTGAGCCGCCGGCGATGAAGGAGATTCCGCCGCCTCTCGTGGTGGTGACGTTGTTGGCGATCACGCAATTCGTGATTGTGAGAGCGTCGTCGGCAGCGAAAATGCCGGC
>JANNLP010000143.1:0-2778 GCA_031396905.1 Gemmataceae bacterium | reverse complement strand
GCGGATTGGCCCGAGTCGCCGCTTGCGGCTAAGAGTGGCGACACCATCACCGTCCGATACTTCCTGCCCGAATCCGATGGCAAAGCGACCGAAACATCGGCGACGTTCAGGCTGCGCGGCAAAATACCGCAGACTGGTGTCGGGGCCGACCCGTATCTCGCGCCGGAGTTTCCAGGTATCACCGATAAGCTTACGCTGGGCGAATGGGATCCGCCCTTTCCTTACGACAACAGCAAGATCAAGAAACGCGATGAGGATTACTGGGACCGTTATCGTGCGGCCCCCAAAGCCTATGTCAACAAAGCCGTGGGTCGAAAATTGTTCGGCAGCCGTTTTGGCTTCGCTACATCCGTACGCTTCGCCGCCACGTCCGACGAAGATGCCAATCGCATTAATGACACCCTATTGAAGAAGTTGCGACCGGAAGACTTCGGCCTGGTGTTCGAAGACGTGCGGGCCAAGGCCCTGGCCGCCAGCCAGGGCGGCACCGATTTCGGCGGCTTGTTCCTGGGCTTCAGCATGTTCCTGATTGCCGGGGCACTGATGCTGGTGAGCCTGTTGTGGAAACTCAATCTCGAAAAGCGCGCCGCCGAAATCGGCCTGTTGTTCGCCGCCGGCTTCCGCATTCGCACCGTTCGGCGATTGTTACTCTACGAAGGTATGATCGTTGCAGCGCTCGGCGCCTTGCTCGGACTGGTGCTGGCCGTCGGATACGGCATACTCATGTTGAAGTTGCTGGCCGCACTGTGGCCGGATGAAGGCGTGGCGTCGTTTCTGACGCTGCATGTCGAACCGCAAACGCCAATCATTGGCTTCTTTGGAACTATGATTCTGACTGCCTTGACCGTGTGGTGGTCGTTGCGATCATTGCGGCGAGTTGTCCCGGCAATGTTGCTGCGTGGTTCAACGATGGAAACTGATAGTTCGCCAACGACGAAATCAGGACGAATATGGCCCGCCGCCATTTGCATTGTCCTCGGACTGGTGGCCACAGTCTTCGGCATCTTCGTACACAACCACGAAGCCCGCGCCGGCGCGTTCTTCTCCGGCGGCGGCTTGTTACTCATTGCCGGCCTATTAGCACTGCGCTATTACCTTCGCAAACAAGAACGTGTTATTCCGACACCTGCGACATCATTAGCCCAACTCGGTCGCCGCAACATTGCCCGGTATCCCGGTCGATCACTGCTGACGGCGGGGTTGATCGCATCGGCAACATTCTTACTCGTCGCTGTGGAATCATTCCGCCGCAAACCGGCAGCCGACTTTGCTGAGCGCACCGGTGGCAGCGGCGGATTTGATCTCGTCGCCTCAATGGACGTGCCGCTGTATCAGGACTTGAACGACGCAGCCACCGGCCGCAAAGAAGCACTCGATGCACTGGAGCGTGTCTACCAAAAAGACCCAGCGAGCAAGGTCGCGAAGCTGAAGGCGGCTGAAGAACTGCTGTCGGCCAGCGAATTTGTCCCGTTACGCGTCCGAGCCGGCGATGATGCCGGTTGCCGCAACCTCGCTCGGCCCGACAAGCCAAAGCTCATCGGCGTGCCACAGCAGTTCATTGATCGCGGCGGCTTTCACTTCGCCAGCGTCATCAAAGACGGTGCCTCCGACAATCACTGGCAGCGATTGCTGGAACGCGACAATGCAGGCAACGTTCCCGTTTTCGGCGAAGCCAATACCGTGCAATGGATGCTCAAGAAGTCACTCGGCGACACGCTGCCGTTCAAGGATTCACATGGCAACGAAATCAACTTGCGCATCATCGGCAAGCTGCAAAACAGCATTTTCCAAGGAGAGTTGTTGCTCTCGGAAAAACAGTTTCTGCAACTGTTCCCCGAGACACAAGGCTATGGCATGTTGCTTGCGACCGCGCCAAATGGCAAAGCCGATGAGTTGCGCACACTTCTCGAAACCGCGTTTGCCGAGCGCGGACTCACCGCTACTCCGGCAGCCGACAAATTGCGCTCTTACCTGGCGGTTGAGAACACCTATCTCTCGACCTTCCAGATTCTCGGCGGCTTCGGCCTGCTGCTTGGAGCATGCGGTCTGGCGGTAGTGTTGCTGCGAAACGCAGTGGAACGTCGCGGTGAATTGGCACTACTACGCGCCCTGGGTTTATCACCATCATCTGTCGGCGGCATGATCCGCGCGGAGAACACGACATTGCTCCTGGTCGGAATTGCCATCGGCGCCGCGGCGGCCATCATCAGCATTTCTCCGCTGTTCATCAGCGGCGAAGCGAGCGTGCAACCGTTGTTGCGAGTCGCTGGATTACTGGCAGGCGTCGTTGTCATCGGCTTTTCTGCCAGTGCTTTGGCCATCCGCTCGACCATCCGGGCACCGATTGTACCGGCGTTACGGAACGAATGAACCGTGTGAAAATGGCAGCTTTGACGTCAATCGCTGAAAATCCGCGCCGCCGGTGGGTGACAGGTCGCCTCATCGGGTAGAATTACGGGTGCCCCCGCCCGCCCGGAGTGCTTTGATGGCGACCGTGCAAGAACCGCGATCGCGGCCAAAATACGATGAGTTCCTCGACGCCCGGCTCGAACGGACCAGGCAACAAGTGCGCGCGGCCGACCTCGGCGTGGCGACTTTGGGCTTGGTCGCGCTGACGTTTGCATTCGGCACGGTCATGTTGCTGTTGGATAAGTGGCTGGACCTGCACGTCATCGTTCGCCAACTCGCACTCGCCGGGTTCGTCATCGGTGCCGCGATTTACATCGCTAAAGTGCTGATGCGGCCTTTCGCGCAAACGATCAATCCGTATTACGCCGC
>JANNLP010000106.1:0-5758 GCA_031396905.1 Gemmataceae bacterium | reverse complement strand
AGCGGTTCCAAGATCGCGGGGACCTTGTCGGCCAAATACGGGCGGTACTCGGTGTCAAACATGCGGGCATAAACGTAACCCGGACGACCGACGACGGCATCGGAACGATCCAGAGTCATCTGAACCCGGCTGGCATGACCCAACAGGTGCGGCATGCCAAACTGATAAACCACCTGGCCCCAAAATCGGGCGTAAATGGTGTCGCTGGCGTTGTAGCGCCAGCGCCAGGTTTCATCGATTCCGAGAAAAAGCACCGGACCCTTACCGTAATACTGCGTCGCCATCAGCGGCGCGGGTGAATCATCCGGCAATTTGCGCGGATGACCCAACAACGCGACCGCGCCGGGGCGAAGCTTCGTCACCGGATAGTGCCAGTACAAGCCGGGCAGGTCCTTCCATGCTCGCTCGTTGTCTTCTGGAGTGTCGGCCAACGTGAGTAAGGTCGAGCGTCGGCCCGCGGCAGTCACCTCCGGTTGATAAGGTGAAGTGCGTTCTTCGGTGAAGGCCGGGAATCGTACCGGCACGTACTCGACGGGCAACACCTCGGCGAGCGGCGTGTCCGCATAATCGGCCGGCATGTGCTTGCGACCGGCAATCGCCGCCAGGCCGCCACCTTCGCGGACGTAATCCACAAGAGCAATGATGCCGTCCGGCCCGAGTGCCGTCGTTGCCACGTCGCCGAGAATGACGAGATCGTAGCCGAACAGCTTTTCACGGGTGGGAAACGCCTTGATGAACGGCTCATTGGCCAATGCGCGCGGATCGCCTTGCGCAACAAGGTAGGTTGCCTCGACCCGACGATCACGACTGAGAGCGGGCTGCAGAAACTTGAACTCCCAGCGCGGTGCGTCATCGACGATCAGTACTCGAACTTTGCGCTCGGACAAGGCGACATGCTTGTGGATCTCGTCGGCCGCGCTGGTTTCATCTTTCAATCGGATGCTCACCGATACATCGGCACTGGTCGGCCCACCCGGCTTGATATCCGGCGTGAATGTCACCACATCAGTGCTGTCGCCGGCAGCGGCAGGCATTTCTTTGCGGGCAACCTCCTGACCGTTCAACAACACGTTGACCACAATGGTGCCGCCGGCATTGCCGCGGAAGCGCCAGCGAATAGGTACGTTGGCCGCATCGGCCGCGAAGATTGTTTCGGGAATCGCAGCATCGACCAGCCGCAGGGCACCCGAGTCCACCGAGCCGACGCCGTATACGTGAACCGCGACGTCGAGCTTCTTTAATTCGGCCGTTGCTTCATCAAGCGTGGCCAGGCTGGCGTTATCCAATCCATCGGTGACGACAACGATCGCGCCGGGCGGATCGCCATCTGGCGCTGTGGCGACCTCGTGAAGCGCATCGAAGAGGGCAGTGCGCTCCTCATCGGCCGTGACGGCTTGGTCGATGCTAAGTGCGTCCACGCGTCGCGGCTTGGCTCCAAATACATAAGCTCGGAACGTGTCGGTCTGTCGAAATGCGGCACCGAGGCCGACGCTTGGATTGAGAAGGACGGCCCGAATCATCTGCAGCCGTGTCGTCTGCGCCGCATCGTTTGAAGTCGTCCGCCAGTCGTTGACGTCGGTATTCGCTGGCGCTTCGCCCTTGGCGATGGCGACGCGCAACAAATCGATCGGCGTCACCCGGCGGTCGGTCTGTTTCAACGAGGCCGAGTTGTCGATCAACAATGCGACACCGCGCGGCCGCAACCCGTGGCCCTCGGCAATCATTGCCGGCCGCGCCACCAGCAACACCAACAGCGACAGTGCTGCTCCACGCAACACGCCAAACAGAATTCGCCGCCGCCGGGATAGCTCCGATCGCTCGCGCCGATAAAAGTAGACTGCCACGCCAATCGCGAGCAACACCAACAGGAGGACGGCCCAAACTCGCAAACCACCGCGCAGTGCCATCTCGACAGACGACAATTCCGTCCCATCAGGAAAATCGAGGCCAAAAAGGCGGTGAAGGAACTGCATAATACATGTTGTAAGCGGTCAGCGGACCGTAGGCAGTGCCCGGGTCCCGTATAATGTAATGGTAACAGAGTCGAAAAACTCCAGTCCATGTTGACACCTACCCATGCAAACTCTCACCGAAAAGATTCTCGCCAAGGCTGCCAAACGCGACTCGGTCGCACCGGGCGAGAATGTCTGGGTCGATGTCGATGTCTTGATGACGCACGATGTGTGCGGGCCGGGGACCATCGGCGTGTTTCATCAGCACTTTGGCCGCGATGCCAAGGTGTGGGATAAGACTAAGGTGGTCATCATCCCGGACCATTACATCTTCACGGCCGACGCGATGGCCAATCGCAATGTCGATGTGATTCGCCAGTTCGCGGCTGAGCAGGAGCTGCCATACTTTTACGATGTTGGCACGCCACGATATAAGGGCGTGTGTCACATTGCTTTGCCCGAAGAAGGGCACACCCGGCCCGGTGAAGTGTTGTTCGGCACTGATAGTCACACCTGCACGGCCGGGGCGTTCGGCGAGTTCGCCACCGGCATTGGCAACACGGATGCCGGTTTTGTCATGGGCACCGGCAAGCTATGGCTGAAAGTGCCGCCAACCATGCGCTTCGTGTTTCACGGCAACCTGCCACCGTACCTGATGGCGAAGGATCTGATCCTGGCCGCCATCGGTGACATCGGCTGCGATGGCGCCACATATCGCGCGATGGAATTCGACGGCGACGGCGTGTACGCGCTTAACATCGAAGAGCGAATGACGCTGTGCAACATGGCGATTGAAGCTGGTGGCAAAAATGGCATCATCGCCCCGGATCAGGTGACGCGGGACTATGTGAACAAGCGAAATGCGGGCCAACGGCCTTACACGGAGTTTCAGACAGATCCCGGCGCCAAGTTCATTGCCGAGTACGTCTATGACGTGACGAAGATGGAGCCGGTGATCGCCAAGCCGCACAGCCCGGACAACAAAGCGTTCGTCAGCGAGATCAAGGGTACCAAGCTGGACCGGGCTTACATTGGCTCCTGCACCGGCGGCAAACTCACCGATTTCCGTGCCGCGGCCGGCATATTGAAAGGTCACGAGGTCAAGATAGATACGTTTATCGTGCCGGCGACCAGCGACATTGCCGCCAGCCTGAAGACGGAAAAGATCGGCGACACGACGCTGGAGGAGATCTTCCTCAGCGCCGGCGCCAAGATGGGCGAGCCAAGTTGTGCCGCCTGCCTCGGTGGCCCTTCGGACACTTTTGGTCGCCTTAACAGCGCATTGAGTTGCATCAGCACCACGAACCGCAACTTCCCCGGCCGCATGGGCCACCGAGAGGCGAAGGTTTACTTGGCCAGCCCGCTGACGGTAGCTGCCAGTGCACTAACGGGCGTGATCGCGGATCCGAGAGATGCAATGGTTTAGGCGTGCGACCGTAATCGTTACAAATTATCCAAATTGCCCTGTTTATCGCCGTGCTGGTGCATACACTTTCCTCCGCTCCGCCCTCCCCCTCATAACGGAGTCGCACCATGTCCCGTCGTTTAGTTTTGCTTCTGGCTGTTGCTTTCGCGTCAGAGTCGTCCGGCCAGGTTAAAGTCGGCGGAAGTGCCGCAGGCGGTCGAGCTACACCCGTCACGTTCGCGGGTACGAATCCTGTCTCCGCGCCATCGAATGGTCCAAATTTTGGCGTGGCTCGAATTCAAGGTTCCTTTGTCAATCTTGGTTATCCGTTACCTTTGCGCACGCTGTCGATGGGTTCGAGTTTCGGCTCCGGCCATCCTTCCACAATTCTGGTTAATCGCGGGTATCCCGTGCCCTTCGGCTCGGCTGATGACGGACCGAACTATGCTGCTGCTCAGTTTGCGGGAGGCCCGCTCAACCTCGGGTATCCGTTGCCCCTCGGCTCGCCACCTGTCAGTCCAAACTTTGGCGCTTACGGGTTTACCAGCGGCCCATGCGACTTCGGTTACGCGAATCCGTTCGGTTCAGGGTTTTGCGGCCAGGGTTTTGGCTGCTCGCTGCTGCCAAGTCGTCCGTGGGCATGCGGAACACTGAATTGCCAACGCTTTCCAAGCAGCATCAACAGTGTCTTTTACGCTCCCTGGTTCGACCTTGCTTACGGTTGGGCCGGGGCTTGGGGAATGGCTAACTACAGCTACGGACATCCGAACTTCCTGAACACCGGCGTAGTATGGTCGTTATCGAGTGACAATGGCTATCATGCACCGGCGCCGTCACGGCCGCAGGTCATTAAGTTCCCCACACCGCTTGAAAACGGCATGGCTCAGATTAGGATTGCATCGCCGGGAACTGCGGAAGTTCTGGTGAATGGTAAAGCGATTGCCGCCGGCAATGGCGAACGTGTCTTCACTACGCCCGTGATCAATGGCCCGACGAACTATGATGTCAAGGTTCGCCAATCGATCAACGGGAAGCTCGACGAACAGAGTTTCCGAGTGAACGCGATGCCCGGCGGACGTCACCAGCTATTGGTCCTGCGCTAGTTGCTCAATCATTGTGGAATGGAGTCTTACCGTGGCCGATGAACTAAATCGCCGGTCGTTTGCCGCCGCCACGGTGTTGGCGGGTGCCAGTGCCGTTGCCGCCGCCGAACCGCCGGCGGCGGAACCGGAGCGCGACTATCCGGCACCGAAGTTTGTGCCCAAGTTTGCCAAGGCGCAATTGAGCAAGCTGCTCGTGCAGGACTTCGTGATTTATGCGCATTCGGAATTGGACATGGTGAAGACGCTGCTGGACAAGCAGCCGGCTCTCGTCAATTCATTCATGGACTGGGGCGCGGGGGATTGGGAATCGGGACTTGGCGGCGCGTCGCACATGGGCCGGCGCGACATTGCCGAGTACTTGCTTGAGCGCGGCGCCCGCATCGACATTTTCTGCGCCGCCATGCTGGGACATCTCGATACGGTGAAGCAACTCATCACGGCGCATCCAAAGTTGATTGATGCCAAGGGGCCGCATGGGTTCACGTTGCATTGGCACGCGAAGGTCGGTGGCAAGCAAGCGGAACCGGTGTTGGCGTACTTACAGACCGTGAAGTTCGTGGACATGACTCCGAAGAAGCCAGAGACTAAGAAATCGTGACAATTGGACATTTCGTAATTTTTTGCCTTGCAGGGGTTGATCTCCGGCGGCGAACTCCTATCTTTTACGGCGAACGCTTCAGGACCCAAACTTTAAAGGAGTTTTAGATGATTCGCGTTCGGACACTCTGTGCATTCGCCTGTTTCGCAGTCGTATGCGGACTCATGACACCCGAGGCTGCAGCCGCCGGTCGTCGTGGTCGCGGTTGCTGCAATCAGCAATCGAATTGCTGCCAGCCGCAGACCAACTGCTGCCAGGTTGCTTGCCAACCGACTTCATGTTGCCAGCAGGCAGCACCTTGTAACACCGGCTGCGGCCAGGTGAACACTTGCTGCAATACCGGCGGCTGTGGTCGTGTTAACAATTGCTGCCACACCTCCCGCGTCGCGTTTCGTGGTGGCAACAACAACTGTTGCCGCCCGGCTTGCGGCACCAGCTGCGCTCCTGTGACGCAGTGCTGCGCCACCGGCACGGTTGCACCGGTAGCCGGCGCTCCCGCTCCGGCCCCGCTGGCCATGCCGAAGGGCGAAGTCGCTCCGGTCAAGTAACTGGAACGCACTTGATAACAACTCCTCAGGGGTCTAGCTACGGCTAGGCCCTTTTTTATTTGATGCAACTATGTCTGCGAACTGAAATATTGCCGTTGATCATTCCCGTGGGTCTCGCAGACTCGACCCACCCTACGGCGATGTTCTGTTGA
>JANNLP010000098.1:0-9760 GCA_031396905.1 Gemmataceae bacterium | reverse complement strand
CCCATGCCAACATCGCAGCCAATGTTGATGCCTTTCTCGAACACGCTCATTTCGTGCCCGGCGACCGCGTCCTTGGCGTGCTGCCCTTCTTTCACAGCTTCGGCTACACCGTGACGATGTGGGGCCCGCTCGTTATCGGTGCATCGGCGTTGTATCTGCCCGACCCACGCGCAGCCAAGGAAGTCGGCGACTGGGCTGCGAAGAACAAATGCACCGTGATGGCCGCGACAGCGACGTTCATGCGCTTCTACCTGCGCCGCTGCAACCCCGATGACTTCAAGTCAATGCGACTGATGGTCTGCGGCGCGGAAAAGCTGCCAACGGCGTTGGCCGACGAGTTCGCCGAGAAATTCAGCGTGCGACCACTCGAAGGCTATGGCTGCACGGAATTATCTCCAGTGGTCAGCGTCAACATGCCCGACGAAACCATCGCCGGCCTCACGCAAGTACGCTCAAAGGGCGGGACCATCGGCCATCCGCTACCCGGCATCGCGGCCAAGATCGTACATCCGGAAAGCGGCGAATCATTGCCGGAGGACGCTGAAGGTCTGCTCATGATTTTCGGGCCGAATGTGATGCAGGGCTATCTTCGCCGCGATGATCTCACGGCCAAGGCGCTGCACAATGGCTGGTACGTCACCGGCGACATCGGCCACATCGATGTCGATGGGTTTATTACATTGACAGGCCGGCAATCGCGCTTCGCCAAAGTCGGCGGGGAGATGGTGCCCTTGGAACGACTCGAAGAAGAACTCCAGGCAATCCTCAATAGTAATGATCGCCTCGTGGCGGTGACGGCCGTGGCCGATGAAAAGAAGGGCGAACGCATCGTCGTCCTTCATCTCGACCTGCCCGAAAACACGACGCCCAAGTCGTTGAGTGATTCTCTGTCTGCCCGTGGCCTGCCCAATCTCTGGGTGCCCGGCGAACGCGATTTTTACAAGATCGAGCAAATGCCGCTTTTGGGCACTGGCAAAGTCGATCTGCAAAAGCTCAAGCAACTGGCGACGAGTGTCGTGTGAACAACTTGCGCATCATCCTGTTCCGCACCGAAGTCGCTGGCAACATCGGCGCAACGGCCCGGGTCATGCACAACTTTGGCCTGAGTGACCTGGTCCTGGTCGCACCGCAAGCCGACCCAAACTCGCAAGAGGCTAAGCTGCGGGCGCGGCACGCCGAATCTGTACTCGAAAACGCTCGACAAGTCGCGACTCTCGATGAAGCATTGGCCGGCTGCCTCGCTTCTGCGGCCGCATCCGCACGGACGGGTGGCATCTGTCGCCAGGGCATCGTCGGCTCACCTGAACAAATCGCTCTGAAACTGCAGGAACTACTTACAGCCGGGTCAGTCGCGATGGTCTTTGGCCCCGAGCCGACCGGACTCACGACCGCGGAAGTCGGGCGGTGCGACTACCTCATCAACATCCCCACGAGCAACGAAGCACCTGCACTCAACTTGTCACACGCCGTAGCAATTTGCATCTATGAGGCGCAACGACATTTGGCGGCGATTTCGACGACAGCCACATCATCGGAGCCGCCCGTACTCGATGAAGATCGTGAGCGCATGTTTCAACACCTGCGAAAAGCCCTTGAAGACGTGCATTTTCTATGGGACGAACGAGCCGATTTGCTTTTTCATGGGCTGCGTCAGCTGATTGGTCGCGCCCGACCCACGGCAAATGAAGTGCAATTGCTGCATGGATTGGCTCGGCAACTCGAATGGGTGGTCGCCAACAATTACAAAGTCGATGATCGGCAGAGCACGTGACCACGTCATCGGATCGCGTGGCCATCATTGGCGGCGGTCTGGGTGCCTTGGCCGCCGCCTGCACCCTGGCCGGCCGCGGCTACCCTGTGACTCTGTTTGAGCGCTCGTCCGCCATGGGAGGCCGAGTCAGCGTGCTGGAGGAAGGCGGTTACCGGTTCGACATTGGTCCACTGTTTCTGAGAATGCCTCGTGTCCTGGACCGCATCTTTCGTGAATGCAACCGCAAGCTATTCGATCATCTCGACCTTGTGCGGTTAGATCCACAGTGGCGTTGTTTCTTCCCCGACAGCGGCGTGCTTGATCTGTGTACCGACGTTGACCGCATGTGCGATCAACTGGAGCAATTCGCACCCGGCAGCGGCAAAGGCTATCACCGCTTTCTGAAATGGTCCAAGCGCATGGCCCCCGTTACCGACAAGCACTTACACTGGCGCAGCGTAGGCGGCATCCGGAGTTTCCTGATGGCGCTAAGGTCGCGCCGATCTGTGGTTCAGATCGTGCGCTCATGTGTATTCGACGACCGCGTAAGACAGATGTTGGAACAGTTTACGTTCGGAATATCTGCTGCCCATCTACCGGCGCAGATGTGCGCTATGGCCCATGTTCAACTGGCCGACGGCCTTTGGTACCCGCGCGGCGGCATCGGCGCGGTTCCCAAAATGTTGACACAAATGGCCATCGAACTCGGAGTCGAAATCCGCACGGGCGTTGGCATCCAGAACATCGACCTTGATGTCACAGGTCGAGCCGTTGCCGTCGTTACGGATCACGGTGAGCGCGTACTCATACGCGCGGTCGTTTCCAACGTAGATTCGGAAACGACACTTCGAGAATTGCTGCCCGATTACGCTAAACGCATGAATCGGCACAAGGATGAGCCAGCACGCAATTGGATCTCGCTGTTTCTGGGATTGGATCGCGCGTACGATCACCTGCTGCACCACAACTTCGTGTTCTGCGCCAATAATAGCGGCTTGTTAATTGACGTGCCGAAGTTCTATGTCTGTGCCCCGGCGCGGACTGATCCGACGGTAGCCCCACCCGGCGGAGAGGCGTTGTCGATTCATGTTGCCGTTGCCGACATTGAGCGAGATCATGACTTGAACAAGTCGTTACCGGAATTGCGCGAAGAGATATTGAACAAACTCGCCCTGGTCGCCAAGTTGCCCGATTTGATAAGTCGCATCAAGTTTGAGTCAATTACAACGTTGCAAGAGCACGATTCCACGACTCGCGGCAAATGGAATCGTGCATTTACACGACCAAACCGCAGCGCGGATGTGCCTGGGCTGTATTTCGCGGGAGGTTCGGTCCACCCTGGCCCGGGCATAGCCATGGAGATCATGTCCGGCTGGATCGCGGCCGATGCGCTGGATGAAGATGCTTTTCGCGCCGGCTCACAGCCTATACAACGCGTCGAACCCTATTAGACCCGACCATTGACTAGCGCTGCAGCCAATACGTCGCCAATCTTTTCGGCAAGGATCACTTGAGTATCATTGCGCACGGATTCGGGAAGGTCGCGCATGTCTTTGCCATTGGACTTTGGAAGGATTACCCGCTTGATGCCGGCGCGACGAGCGCCCAGCACTTTTTCCTTCACGCCGCCAATTGGCAACACCAGCCCCGTTAACGTTATTTCGCCGGTCATGGCAGTGTCGTGGCGTACGGGATTACCGGTGTAGAGCGAGGCCAGCGCTGTTACCAACGCAACACCCGCCGACGGGCCGTCCTTAGGGACAGCGCCGGCCGGCACGTGAATATGAACGCCCGATTCTTTGAACTTGGCCCTATCAATTCCCAACTGCTCGGCATGGGCTAGCACATAGCTCTGAGCCGCGCGGGCCGACTCTTGCATCACGGCACCAAGCTGCCCCGTAATTCGCAACTCCGTCGAACCGGGCAGCAATGACGCTTCTATGTAGAGAATTTCGCCACCGGCTTCCGTCCATGCCATGCCGGTCGCGACGCCCGGGTCCATCGTCTTCCGCGCATCTTCTGGGACAAACGACTCCGGCCCCAATAATTCAACCAAAAGCTCGTTAGTCACGACGATCTTGTTGGCATCACCGCGGGCGACGCGCAATGCCAGCTTGCGCATCACCTGACCAATTGTGCGTTCCAGCTGCCGACAGCCGGCTTCCCGAGTGTAGCCGCGAATCATGCGGACAAGCGTCTCATCCGGAACCTCAATTGTCTCTTCACTCAGCCCGGCTTCCGTGCGTTGGCGTGGCAACAAGTACCGTTTCGCAATTTGCAACTTCTCGTCTTCGCTGTAACCGGACAAGCGCAAGACTTCCAACCGATCCAATAGCGGTCGCGGCAATGGGTCCAGCGCATTCGCCGTCGTCACGAAAAACACCTTTGACAAGTCAAACGGCAAGTCAAGGTAGTTGTCGCGAAAGGTGTTGTTTTGCGCCGGGTCGAGAACCTCAAGCAGAGCCGATGCCGGGTCGCCGCGAAAATCGCGCCCCAGTTTGTCGATTTCATCAAGCAGCAACATGGGATTCGCCACGCCAGCCCGCCGTAACGCCTGAATAATCCGGCCGGGCATCGCGCCAATGTAAGTACGCCGGTGGCCGCGCAACTCCGACTCATCGTGCATGCCGCCTAGACTCAGTCGCTCGAACTGCCGGCCCATCGACCGTGCAATCGACTGGCCCAGCGATGTCTTGCCAACCC
This sequence comes from Gemmataceae bacterium, assembly GCA_031396905.1. Taxonomy (GTDB): domain Bacteria; phylum Planctomycetota; class Planctomycetia; order Gemmatales; family Gemmataceae; genus JAIBBI01. The sequence goes on along the minus strand of JANNLP010000098.1, from coordinate 5,307 downwards.
CCGGCGGCCCGACCAAACACAATATCGGCGCTTTGGCATTGGGATTCAACTTCAGCACGGCAAGGTGTTCGAGAATCCGTTCCTTCACGTCCTCCAAACCATAATGGTCTTCATCAAGAATTGTTCGCGTGTGCACGAGATCAATCTTGTCCTCGCTGTATTTCTGCCACGGCAACTCGGCGATCAACTCCAGCCATGTCCGCGTCACCTGATAATCCGGCGACTGCGACGATAGCCGTTCGAGCCGACCCAGTTCACGGTCGGCTTCCGTGCGCACCTTCTCGGGCAAGTCGGCCGCCTTGATTTTCTCGCGCAAGTCGTCGGCGTCGGCCGACTCGGGGCTTTTTTCGCCGAGTTCGTCCTGAATCGCCCGCATTTGCTGACGAAGAAAATACTGCCGCTGTTCTCGCGACATCTCGCTCTGCGCTTGGCTCGCGATCTTCTGCCGAAGTTCCAAGATCTGTGATTCGTGGGCCAAATATTCGTGAATCAATTCCAGCGCCTTCAGCCGCGTCGGCGCTTCCAGCAGAACTTGTTCTTTGGCGACATCCAGGCTCAACATCGAACCGAGCAGAAACGCCAGCCGAATGGGATCAGGCGTGTTCGCCAGCATCTGCATGATGTTGACCGGACCCTGCGGCGGTTGCGCAAGCTCAATGACCCGTCCGGCGACTTCGAGCACGGCCCGTTGCATCGCCTCGACACCGTCGCCCGAATCCGTCGGCAACGGCAGCGGCTCAACGCGCACCTTGAGAAAGGGCTCTAGCTGCTCGACCTCGACGAGCCGGACCCGTTCTAAACCCTGAACAAGGACCTCGATGTTTTCATCAGCGCGATTCATCTTCTTGATGACCGCGCGCGTCCCCACTTCAAAAAATGCGTCCAGCGCCAGTCGGTCATCGTTGGCGTCGCGCTGGGCGACCACCACGATGGTCTTTTCTTCCGTTGCAATCGCCGCTTCGACCGCCGCCACCGAGTTTTCCCTGCCGACGGCCAGCGGCATGAACAGCGTTGGAAACAACAGCGTGTTCTTCAGCGGTAAGACCGGCAGACTGATCGACATGGTGGCAGGGAGTGCGATGGCAGGCGTTTCTGGTTCAGCGCTCACACCCCCACCTCCCGCAAAATTCGAATTATCATCATGCCGTTATCGAAACTGGTTTCCAACGTCGCTCGCTGCCAATCAGACGGCAAGTCAATCTCGCGCTCGAACCGGCCGTATTCAATCTCCATCTTAAGTTGCCGGCACGCGGCTTCCAGACACGAATCACGTCGCCGCCCCGTGATTACCAAGGTATGGCCGCGCAATATCAGTTGCACGTCCTCGGGATGAACACCGGCCATTTCCAGCTTGACCAGCCAACCCGTCGGCAATTTGTAAATGTCCGCCGCCGGCTGCCAGGCGACGGCCCGGCCGCGCTCGACGTTCTGCAAAAACAACGAAATGATGCGCTTTGCATCAACAGCCATGACCGCAATCCTAATTCGACAAGTTAAGCCAACAATAGTTTATCAGATTCCGCCGCTTGCGGCTTAGCGCGTAGATTCCTAACCCGCGCGCAATCGAAGCGCCACCTTCCGGGCAAACCGTCCCGGCAAACTTCTAATCGTCGCACGCTCCAGATCCAATTCAGACCGCAACTCCGCCACCCGCGCCCGGAGATCCGCCACTGTCTCCGGCAAATGATCGAATGACCAAATACCCGTGAGCCGAACGCCCACCACGTCATCCTCGCAGGCCCACCATAAACTCGGATCATTAGTCTCAAATTCAATCGCACCATCGCGGCGATGAATGCCCGTGCTGCCAATTTCACTTAAATCCACACTGGATACCGCGCCGGTCCCATCCGTCATCTCAATGGCGGTAAGTTTGACAATGCATGTCCGGCCTTCAATGGGATCCCATCGCAGCGCTTTCAACCCCGGGGAATTCGGCAAGGTGAATCGCACATTGAACTGCCCGCCCATCGGATTGATCGGCATCCGCACTTCCTGCCCCGAGACCCAGCCTCCCCCAGTGTCCAGAAAGACTGTCGAAACACATCCGCCAAGCAGATTGAAGGCGTTGGCCGTTTTCGACACATCAAAGTAGTTGACCGGCGTAAAGGCATAGCGCTCCCGTAACACTTTGGCTGTGGACTCCCGGCTCAACAATTCATGCAGCCGTTCGACGCCAATCGCCCGCGACATGGGCAACACCGATCGGGCGTACAGAAACGCTTGCTCGATGCGATACTCAATGTCGCCAGCGAAGTTCGGATGAGTCAACGCGTCCGCGAACGCTTCACGAAACAATTCGGCCGGCACGTCCTCGAAGAAATGCCGAAGAACCACGTACTGTTCGTTGGCCGAGCGAATCACCGCATCCGGGCCGGGCGCGCTGAGGTTGCCGCCGCCGCTGCGAATGCGGTAGCTCACCAGCTTGTCCGGCAACACACGCACGTCGTGATCTTTGACGAGCCGCACCCACAGATCGAAATCTTGCAACTGCAACAGCGCCGGATCATAAGGGTTGGCGGCAAAGGTCGCGCGTTCGCCGAACGTGGTCACACCGTTGAGGAAATTGCCACGGTGGAAGAACCTCGCCAATATTTGTGCCCGCGTCACTGTCTCGCCGGCGAACAGCGCGGATGCGAAGTGGTCGCCGGCCAGGGACACACCATCATCATCAATGAAGTCCACGCCGGCAAACAACAGCGCTCCCGGATGTTGCAGAATCGCTTCCAGCTGCACGCGCAGGCGATCCGGGTGGCAGATATCATCGCCGGAAAACAGTGCAATGTACTTGCCCCGCGCCGCCGCAATGGCGGCGTTCGTCGCGGCAGATGGACCTTGATTAGTCTGATTGATCACGACAATTCGCCGGTCATTGAATTCAGCAAGTCTCGCAACCGTGCTATCCGATGAACCATCGTTTACGATAATCAACTCAAAATCAGTGAATGTCTGGGCCAGCACGCTGCGCACGGCGTCACCGACGTACTTCTCATGTTGGTACGTCACCATGCACACACTGACACACGGCGCTGACATCTTCAACTCACTTCTACGACTACGCCGCCACCCGAACCTTCGCGACGGCACACCGCCGCACCGCGTCCACTACTTGTATTGCGTCACTCTCGCTCAGGTGAGGCCCCATCGGAAGACTCAACACCTCTTGAGCCATGCGCTCGGTGATCGGCAACGCACCGCCACGCCAAATACTCGTCGCATACGCCCCGGAGAGATGTGGCGGAATCGGGTAATGCACCATTGAGCCGATACCGTCATCCGACAGTTTCTTCTGCAATTCATCGCGCTGAGGGTGGCGAGCGACATAAAGATGCCAAACCGGCTCGGCCCACGCCGGCACCTCGGGCGTCCTCACGTCCGGCGCATGTCGAAATGACTGCTGATATATGTCGGCCAGCCGGCAACGTCGCTCATTCCATTCGTCAATGTGACGTAGCTTGACCCGGAGAAACGCGGCCTGAAGCTCATCAAGTCGGCTGTTCGTACCGATGGTGTCGTGTTCATACTTGCGTTGGGAGCCGTAATTACGCAGTCGCCACAAACGTTCCGCAAGTTCCGTGTCTTGCGTGGTCACCGCCCCGCCATCGCCAAACGCACCGAGATTCTTGCCCGGATAAAAACTGAAACACGCACAGTCGCCGAGGCTGCCGACGCGCCGACCGCGATACCGGGCGCCATGCGCCTGGGCGGCGTCCTCGATCACCTTGATACCACGATCCTGAGCCAATTCGCGAATTGCATCGACATCGGCCGGCTGACCGTAAAGATGCACCACAATGATTGCTTTAGTCCGAGGCGTGATCGCCCGCTCCACAGCGTCGGGGTCAATGTTGAACGTGGAGTCGGGTTCAACGGCGACCGGCACCGCACCCACTGCGCTGACGGCTAGCCACGTGGCAATAAACGTGTTGGCCGGCACGATGACTTCATGCCCGGGTCCGACATCCAATGCACGAAGTGCCAGATGCAGCGCATCCAGGCCATTGCCAAGCGACACGCAGTGCTGGCTATCGCAGTAGGCCGCGAACTCACGCTCGAATTCCGCGACTTCCTTGCCCAATACAAACCAGCCGGCATCCATGACCCGGCGATAAGCCGCGTCAAGCTCATCGCGCAGTTCACGATATCCCGCGCCGACATCGAGAAACGGAATCATGCCGCCACCCTCAGAGCTTTGCGAAATTCACCGTAGTCACGGAAGTAGTCGGCCTCGTCGAACCGCTCCGACGCCAGCACCAGGCATACGGAGCCGCCGGAAAAGTTGTCGATCTCACGCCAGATCATCGGCGGTATGTACAGCCCGCAATACGAGCGATTGAGATGCTGCCGCACCCGCTGTCGGCCGTCATCGAGCACAATGTCGAAGCTGCCGGATAGCGCAATCAATAGTTGATGCAGTTGTTTGTGCGAATGCCCGCCACGCTCAGCCCCGCCCGGCACGTCGTACAGGTAATACACGCGGCGAATGTCAAACGGAATATGTTGGCCGCCTTCAACAAACGTGAGATTGCCCCTCGCGTCGGCCACCTTGGGTAAGTCCACGAGCCGGCAGCCACCGACCAATTCTGGCTTCGTACTCGCGGGTCGCAAGGTCATGCAGCATCCAGTTCGTAATGGTCGTAGGCCACGGCACGTGCGCCGAAGCTCTCTTTGTTCTCGATCAACCCGGCATTCAGCGTCCGGCCACGATCTTCCGTGGAGATGCCGAAATCGAAGTAGGCTTTGCCTGCGTAAACCTCGTTGAGCAGTTCATCCATCACGCAATCGTGCGCTGATAGCTCCCGGCCCGCTTCCGTGGCGGCGATGTACTGGGCATGAGCCACGCACGGCGTCTCATACACGATCACGCCGCCGAGCATCTCATCATCGCGATAGCCGGCAAACAATTTGATGTTGTCCGGGAATCGCTCAGCCAGCAGTCGCATCTCGGCAGCCGAGTGCGTCGGCTTAACTGCGTACTTGCGCTGAAGGTTTTCCTCTTCGATGCCCATGAACCGTTCGATCTCATCGCTTTGCCGGACGACGACGTTGTTCAATCGCCCTTTCTTAATGCCGCATTTGCGCCCCTTCGTGATCGGCGGCCGCTCGCTCAATCGCACCGTCGAAGACACGTCGCGCCGAACCAGCCGGGCGTCGTGCACAAACAACGCATAAAGATCTTCCTCGGCCGGCACCCGATGGTAAATGTGCGGCACCGACTTGTAAACAACCTTGCGTAAATCATGTTCCCGGCAATGCACATCCAGCGCGTCGAAGAGCCGCAACATCAGGCCGGCTCTCATGCGATCA
>JANNLP010000074.1:0-1802 GCA_031396905.1 Gemmataceae bacterium | reverse complement strand
AGGCGAAGATCGACGGATAGCCTTGTGTCGATTCGCGTGGATTTGTGCTGAGCTGCACAGAGTTTGATGCTTTGCGAGGTTTCTTGAAATGCCAGCGCGCCGATGCGTGGCGTCCTGGGCGGCCATACAATCGCGGGTGTGTTCCGGTTCATCGGTAGGTGGACGCTGGAGGAAACCCGAATGCGTAAAAGCCAGGTTTGTGTTTTCGTGGGCTTGAGTTTTCTGGCTGGGGAATTGGGCGCGGACGATTGGCCGATGTTGGGGCGGGATGCGACGCGCAATGCGGTCAGCCCAGAGAAAAATCCGCCGCGGGATTGGCGTGTGGGACTTCCCGCGAGAGCTGCGACCAAGAGGCAGCCCGCTCGGGAAGCGATCAGCGCCGTCAATATTCGCTGGAGCGCGGGGCTGGGAATGAATTGCCACTGCGCGCCGGTGGTTCATCGGGGGATGGTGTGGATTGGCACGACTTCGCTAACGATGGCAAACCAGAACAAGCCCGGTGGTTCGCTCCGCTGTTATCGAGAGCGCGATGGGGCTTTGCTCTATGAAAGGACTTCGCAGCCGTTGCCACTCAGGGTCAACGATGCGGGCTGGACAGGCATCGGCTCATCGCCGCTCATAGAAAATGAGACGCTATGGTATGTGACTAACCGTTGGGAGGTTGTTTGCCTGGACATTGGCCCGCTGTTGGCGAGCGGCGCACCGCCGCGCGAAAAGTGGGTGGTTGATATGCCGAAGGAATACGGCGTGTTTCCAAACTCGCCGTTGATGGGACCGGCGCGGCATTGCTCAATCGGTGCGCATGGCGAGCGGATTTTCGTGACGACGGGAAATGGCATTGATGAGCGACGCACCCACGTGCCAGCGCCCGATGCGCCGGCGCTGGTTTGCCTCGAAAAAAAGACCGGCAAGACGCTGTGGACGGACAAAACGCCGGGCGGAAATGTGATGGTTACCGAGGCGGCCAGCCCGCTGGTCACGGAGATCGGCGGCCGCGGGCAAGTCATCGTGCCGCAAGGTGACGGCTGGATGCGGTCGTTCGATCCCATCAGTGGAAAGATCTGGTGGCAGTTCGATCTCAATCGGAAGGACACGATTCTGGAAATGGGCGGGCGAGGAACCAGGAATTACACGCTGGCGTCGCCCGTGCTGTACGTGAGCGTTGCATCCTTGGCGTCTTGTGCTGGATGGTAGCGTGAAGTGTTTGTCACTTCACTACGGGAGGTCGAGATGGCCAGGAAGCAGAACGGTGAGACGGAGACGCGTTGGCGGGGGATCGTGGAACGTCAAGCGGGCAGCGGTCTATCGATCCGCGGCTTTTGTGCGACGGAGGGGATTCGAGAACCGTCATTTTACGCCTGGCGGAAGAGGCTGCGCTCACGGAAAGCCAACGGCGCTCGAACGGTTCGGAAGGAAGCACGCCGCGAGAAGGCATGCGGCGACAACGCCCGGCTGTTCGTTCCCTTGAAACTGCTCGACGCAGCTTCGACGCTGGAGATCGTCCATCCGCTCGGCTACCGGATTCACGTGACTGGCGACGTGGATCCTGTTGCGCTGCGACACGTGATCGAGACACTCGACGAAAGGGCCGCTCGATGATCGCGCTGCCACTGCAAATCCGCGTCTTTCTTTATCGCTTGCCGACGGACATGCGCAAGAGTTTCCACGGCCTGGTCGCCTTGACCGAGTCGGCCCTGAAGCAGGATCCGTTGTCGGGAAGTCTGTTCGTCTTTCTCAACCGCCGCCGCGATCGCATCAAGATCCTCTACTGGGGTCAGACGGGATTCTGCATCTGGTACCAA
>JANNLP010000051.1:0-8260 GCA_031396905.1 Gemmataceae bacterium | reverse complement strand
GCTCAACGGCTACCAATACCTCAAGCAACTCGACATCGGCTACTATTTCTACGCCGGCAGCTACACGGACGAGATTCTCAAAGTCCTCAACCCGGCTGAGAAAACGATTCTGCACATACCCAACGTGAACTCGCGCGAGAGCACGAAGGATAAGATTCGCGAGGTCGAGCACATCATCGAACAACTGGGCGACTGGCAGGGCGTCGATCTGAAGACCGGTTTTCAACTTGTGAAAACCACGGACGGCAAAGTTCTGCGCATCGCCGACCTGGTTGACGACGACCCGGCAAAGCGTGAAAGGGTGTCGGCCGCGCTCAGGGACACATCGCAAAAGGACAACAGCGATCACGTCGATATCATCATCGCCCTTGGCATGGCAAAGGAAGGCTTCGACTGGATTTGGTGCGAACACGCTCTGACGATCGGCTATCGAGCGAGCCTCACCGAGGTCGTCCAGATTATCGGCCGGGCGACGCGCGATGCGCCGGGCAAGACGCGGGCGCGGTTCACGAACCTCATCGCCGAGCCGGACGCCACGGAAGAATCGGTCACGGAAGCCGTGAACGATACGCTCAAGGCCATTGCCGCGAGTCTACTGATGGAACAGGTGCTCGCGCCGCGTTTTGAATTCAGGCCAAAGAACGCCAATAATGGACCGACGCCAGGTTTGGACTATGGCGCGGGCGGGTACGATCCGGGCAAATGCAACGTCGGTGTCAACCCGGCGACCGGCCTGATCCAAATGGAAATCAAAGGCCTTGCGGTCCCGAAAAGCCCGGAGGCCGAGCGCATATGCCGCGAGGATCTGACCGAATTGGTGACCGCGTTTGTGCAGGACAGACAGGCGATCGAGAAGGGCATGTTCGACGCTGAGGCCGCGCCCGAAGAGCTGACGCAGGTGCGGATGGGTAAGATCGTCAAAGAGAAGTTTCCGAATTTGGTCGAGGAAGACCAGGAAGCGGTCCGGCAACACGCGATCGCGGCATTGAACGTTGTTCAGCAGACCAAAAAGGCGCTTGTCGGAGACGGCGGCGCGGACGCTCCGAGCACTGCCTTCATTGATGGAGTACGGAAGTTTGCGTTGTCGGTGACGGAGCTCGACATTGATCTGATTGATCGCATCAACCCGTTCGGCCAGGCCTATGCAATCCTCGCCAAAACCATGAGCGAAGAGCGGCTCAAACAAGTGGCCGAAGTTATTGCGGCAAAAAGGATCAGCATGACTCTCGATGAAGCCCGCGACCTGACCAGGCGGGCCAAGCGGTTCAAAGAGGAAAAGGGGCGGCTGCCATCGCTGACGGCCGCCGACCCGTGGGAGAAACGCATGGCCGAAGGCGTCGCGTTTTTTCAGCGCGTAGTCAGGACTGGCGACAATGGCTGAACACATCACCGACGAAGACCGGGAGTTGCTGGACGAGCTGGGTGTTGACACGGCCCCGGTCGCGGCCGGCGGCCGCTCGCCGCGCGAGCAGAGGATCATCGCGGGGTTCGAGGAGATCGAGCGCTTCGTGGAGAATCAAGGCAGGGCTCCACAACATGGCGAACACGGTGACATCTTCGAGCGACTCTATGCAGTGAGACTCGACCGAATACGCGAATCGGCCGAATGCCGCGAGGTATTGAAGGAACTCGACACGCGAGGCCTGTTAGGCAGTGCGTCTCATGACTCGGCAAGTATCGTTGAAGGAGAGCGCAGTGACGAAGACTTGCTGGCGTCGCTTGGCTTGGAGCCGTCGCCAGATAATGACATTACCCGGCTAGTTCATGTCCGCCCGCGCGAGGAAATCAAAGCTGCCGAGGAAGTCGCCCGCCGAATGCCTTGCGAAGACTTCGATGCGTTTCAACCCCTCTTCGAACAGGTGCAGCGGGAGCTGAACGCCGGCGTGCGGTCAACTGCCAAATACGAGATGAAGGTGGAAATCAAGAAAGGCGACCTCTTCATTCACGACGGACAAAAAGCCCTGGTTGCGGATATGGGCCAGGAATTTACCAGTGAATACGAAAGACAAAACCGCAGGCTGCGGGTCATCTACGATAACGGCACCGAAAGCGGCTATCTGCTTCGTTCATTTCAACGGGCGCTGTACAAGGACCCGGCCAGCAGGCGAATACTCAAGACCGATCCGGGGCCGCTGTTCGCGGGTATCGAGGAAGAGGGCGATCTTGCAACCGGTTATGTGTACGTGCTGCGAAGCAAGTCCGATCATCCATTCGTTTCGGAACACAGGTCGCTCATCCACAAAATCGGCGTGACCGGCGGGGATGTGAGTAGCCGGATTGCCGGCGCGAGAAAAGACCCGACCTACCTATTAGCGGACGTCGAAATCGCGGCGACATACAAGCTGGCAAACATTGACAGAAAAAGACTTGAAGCGCTTCTGCATCGATTTTTCTCAAGCGCCAGATTGGACATGGAATTGAAAGATCGGTTTGGCTTGCAAGTTGAGCCGAGGGAGTGGTTCCTCGTACCGCTTTCAGTTATTGACGAGACAATCAACAAAATCAAGGACGGGACCATTAGCGAACACCGCTACGATCCGGAAACAGGACGCATCACCGCAATTTAGCGCGATCTCGTGACCGTGCCACAGCGCGGGCATGATAAAGCCCGTGGATTTTTTCTGCTACTGACCTTGCCTTCCATGAATTGTAGTGTACACTTGTGTATGTCGGCCTCCGGAGCCGATGAATTGATGCAGGCAGCGGGTTCGGATCCAGCCCGTCTCAGGCGTCAATTGCAGGGTTGATCCGTGAATCGAGTTGATTCTATAGTCGGAAGACCAATGCCGGAACCGGTTTTCCCTCTGTGAAGTCAACGGAATTCGCGGATGAGTTGGTGCTGTTGAAAGGCGATGCCGCGGGACTACACGATCCGGCGTATCTGTCGCATAAACGAACTCACCTCCTACCCCCTCGCCATCAGCGACAAATGAGTTGACTCAACTGAGTTCAACTCACAAACAAGGCGCCACACGCGCCCACCTCGAGTGTGGCAACCAGGTTGGCCGCTGCGGTCGTAGCGAGCGTGACCATTACCCCAAGTGCCCGCGGCATCCCTTTCCAGCGCGTGGGAGTGCGCGCGGGCGGATCTGGGGGCGAGGGAGTCAGAGTCGGGTGTCGGGGTTCGGGTGCTGGGGATCGGGCATCGCGCGTCGGGGCTGGTGGTTTACCGCCAGCGATGTGTTCTTTGACAACTGAATTCAGATGGGGATAGGGGACATTCACCGGCTGTCCGAACTGTTCGAAGGCAGCGCGACGACCACGTTGACCTACGACGGAATCGGCGTCCCCTCGACGCTGGAAGTGATCCGAGAGAACGAGGTAGTGCAAGTGGCGGTGACGCCACGGGAAGCTGGGGAATGAGTCCGGGTTTGCATGACCGGCGATTTTAGCTTGACCCTTGCAATTAGTTGACTTCCCCCGGGCCGTGGTGTACACTACGGTTTCGCAGTGGATTCAGCGTTTCCGGTTGCGCTTGCTCCGGAATGCATCGGTTAGCATTTTCATTCATCAGTGCCTTTGCACGAACGCAACTTCCCTTCCAGGACGGTAGTATCGGCTGGTGTTCGTGATGTTGTCGATGGCGTCTGTTCGTTTGACATCATGACGAGGCAGCAATGAAAATCTTCAGCATTGATCGTCTGCGCAACCTGCTCGCGCCACTATTGACCACGTCGCTGTTCTTTTGTGTTCCCGCCAATGTGCACGCTCAAATCGTCACTCTAGGTTCGACCATTCACGACACCTATCGGGACAACGGCACGTTTAGCGGCGTCGGCAACTATGCCTGTGGCGATCCAGTGAGTGCCACAATTGCCGAAAACCGGGCCTTTTTTGTTTTCGATTTGGGACCGAACACTAACACCATTACCGCCGCGACCCTGCGTGTCTTTAATCCAGTGGGAGGCTTCGGCTCGGACCAGGGTCCTACAGAAGATCTCACCATTTTCGACGTCTCAACCCCAATTGCCAGCCTGATCGCGGGCACGGGAGGCGTGGCCGCCTTCAACGATCTGGGCAGCGGCACCGCGTTCGCCACACGGACGTGCTCAACCGCTGACAACAATATGATTTTCGACATTAACTTAAACGCTGCCGCTGTGGCCGCACTTAATTCATCGTCGGGTCAATTTGCCTTCGGCGGCGCCATCACGACACTCGCGTCCGGCTTCATTAACCAACAGGAAGAGATCTTCCGTTTCACGGAAGGCGGGCGCGTCGTGGAGTTGGTCTTAGTCACCGTCCCCGAACCCTCGTCCCTCCTGCTGTCATGCATCGGCCTCGCCGCCGCGGCTATTCGACATCGTCGTCGCCGCGTTCTGGCCACAACAATTTGACTTTTCGCGGTTTGCGACGTGGGCACGGCTCATCGGTAACGACGCTCGCCAATTAGATCAAAGAAGTGTAGTACCGCTCCGACGATATCGGCACGTGATTTGCCCCAATCTTCGGAAATCGCCTATCGGACGGGCTGTCGCATGACTCGTGCGGCGGTTCTCATTAACCATTACGAGGATTCAGCATGACACTTCCCAAATTCTGGACTCGCCGTTCCTCTGCGCGCAAGGGCAAACACGCACACACAGGCCGCCTGCTGGTCAATCGCCTGGAAGATCGCACCGTGCCGGCCACCATTTATGCACTCGCCAACAACAACCAGTTGCTGCGCTTTGATAGCGACTCGCCGCAAACCGCCGTCACCACTCCAGCAATCACTAACTTGCTGGAGACGGAGACCCTGGTCGGCATCGACTTCCGGCCACGCACCGGGCAACTGTTCGCCTCCGCGGTGATTACCGGTAGCGCCAACAACGCCGTCATCCGCACTTACTCCATCAATCTCCAGAACTACTTTGCGACGTTCGTCGGCCAGACGGCGGCCGGACTGGCAGGCGCAGGCGATGTGGCCACCGGTTTCGATTTCAATCCGACCGTTGACCGCATCCGCATCGTCAATGGCAACGACGAGAACGCGCGGTTGAATCCCAACAACGGCGCGCTGGCCGGCAACGACACCGATCTGACGCCTGGTCTCACCGTCGACATCATCGGCGTGGCCTATGATCGCAACTTCGATCGGCAGAGTATTGCCTCGCCTAGCAACAACGTGATTCCGACCACTCTGTTCGCGATCAATCGCGCGTCGAGTTCCCTGGATATTCAAGGCAGTGCCGACGGCACGCCGGTGTCGCCCAACGCTGGTGTGGTCACCACGGTCGGCCCGTTGGGCTTCTCGTTGAATGCCAGCGCCGACGGCGGCTTCGACATCGGCGCCGCAGCCGGCACCGGCGAAGCATTCGCCGCTCTCACATCCGCCGCCGATAATTTGACACGACTGTACAGCATCAACCTCACGACCGGGGCCGCAACCGCAGTCGGCCTCATCGGCAGCGGCTCGACGCAAGTGCGCGGCATAGCCATCGCGCCCGAAGGCTTGCTCGTGGCCGGCGTCGCAGCGGGAACAGCGTCCCAAGTCCGCACGTTCGATGCCGTCACTGGAAGCGTGCAATTCAACATCGCACCATTCGGTGGTTTCGCCGGCGGCGTCCGCGTCGCCAGCGGTGATGTGACCGGCGATGGTGTCGCCGACATCATCGCCGCCGCCGGTGCCGGTGGTGGTCCACACGTCCGCGTCTTCGATGGATTGACGGGCGTGCAAGTCAGCGGCTTGATCGGCAGCTACTATGCGTACGCCTCCTCATTCACGGGCGGCGTATTCGTCGCTAGCGGTGACGTGAATGCTGATGGCTTCGACGACATTATCACCGGTGCCGGGGCCGGCGGCGGCCCACACGTCAAAGTGTTCGATGGCCGCAACGGTGCGGAAATCCGCAGCTTCTTCGCTTACAACGCATCGTTCACCGGCGGCGTCTCCGTCGGGGCCGGTGATATCAACAATGATGCACTGGCCGACGTCATCACCGGTGCCGGCCCCGGTGGCGGACCACATGTTCGCGTCTTCAGCAGCACCGATGGTAGCCAGTTGATGAGCTTCTACGCTTATGCCGCCAGCTTCACCGGCGGCGTCGATGTGGCCGGCGGTGACGTCAACGGCGATGGCCGCGCGGATGTCATCACTGGTGCCGGCGCCGGCGGCGGTCCGCACGTCATCGCCTACAGCGGCATGGATGGTTCGGTACTCTCCACCTTCTACGCCTTCAGCGCGTCTTATACCGGTGGCGTCCGCGTCGGCACCGCCGACACCAACGGCGATGGCCGACTGGACATTCTCGCCGCCAAAGCCAACGACGATAGCCAGGTGCGTGCCTTCGACGGCCGCACCGGCACCGTCCACGACGACTTCCTGGCCTTCGCCGGCTTCAGCAACGGCGCGTTCATCAGCGGCTATCGGCAGTAGAGTTGGTTGATTGAAAAGACCTCACCGGCGGTCGGCACCAACAGATGCCGACCGCCTTATCAGAATCCCAGTGACGGCGGCATCTGGCGCGGTGCCGGTCGGTTGGACGTGGGCGTCTTAGTCGGCTTGGCCGCGGGGGCCGGGGCGGGCGCTGGCTTGAGAGTTGTGACCGTTTGGCCCGTGCCATTGACTGGCTCACAGCAAACCATGAGCATTTCGCTCATCACGAGTTCGACGGTTTCTTTGCGGCTGGGCGTCAGAATGTGGCGGCATCCCAGCGTTTGGTTGCGTGCTCCGTCCAAATCCTCGCCATTGAAGAAGTAGTCGCCGCCGGTGACGGCGCTTCCCTTGGCCCGCACGTTGACCACCCTGGTGACGTTTTTTGGCCGGCTTGATGGTTCATTCTTGATGTAATCGCCAACCAGGTAAATCAACAGATCAACCTTGGTTCCATCCGTGTCGAGTTCGTTGGCAATCGTCCTGACGGAGTTCGACCCGAGGCTAAAGCCAAGCAACACAATGCGTGCTTCCGGGTCTGCGGCGCGAACCTCGCGGATGCGTTGGGCGAAGTTTTGGCACGAGTAAAGTTGGCCGAAGTACGTATTGGTGAAGCCCTGGTCTTTGAGGTAACCGCATAGGCCGTTGAAATTGCCTAAGCACAACGGATTAAGCCCATTGACGGCGAACGTGTAGACGTGTTCCTTGCGATAGTGGCAAACCTGCCCCGGGAATGGGTTGGGCAGCGGCGTATTTTCCGGCGCTTGCACCGGGTGGATCAGCGTACCGACGCCATAACGCGAAACGATTGGGTCGATGCCATGACAGGCCGGGCTGTAGAGCATAAAGCCGGCCAGCGCAACCGTGCCGAACAATCGCAACACCCAATGCATGCCCTGATCCTCCGTGCCGCCCGGACCAATACAGTTCGTCCACATTATTCGCCGGCGTTCAACCCCAGCAACCGGCTGTGCTGCTTTGCGCTCACGACGATTCCAATTGGATCGACGGCATCGGTCCTTCCCTGGAACGGTCGCATGGAACGTTCGTGAATGCAACTTAGCGTGCGGGTTATGCGAGTTCTCCGGCGAACCGTTGGCTGCCGACTGCCCTTCCGCAAAACGAAGTCCTTCGCTATCAAGCTGGGTTTGCTGGAACTGTCTCAAACCGAGGATGATCGACGATGTCGGCGAAGTACCCGCCTGGCCCAAGTGACGGCCTGTTGGGCATCACCTATCGGGGCCGAATGAAACGGAGCGCCCTCGGCTTTGCCGCCGAGGTGGCCCGCGATTACGGCGACTTCGCCTTCGTGCGCATCGGTTGGGTGCGGCTGTATTTCGTCAATCGGCCGGAGCTGATCCGCGAAGTGTTGGCCACCAAGGTCAGGAGCTTTCGCAAGCTCCGCCGGCAAATGAAGGCGCTGCACAAGATCGAAGGCGACGGCCTCGTCGTATCCGAAGGCGAGACCTGGTCGCGGCACCGGCCGATGGTGCAAGGGAGTTTTCACGGCCGTCACTTCCAGCGCTATGCCGATGTCATTACCGATTTTACGCAGCGGCGAATCGACGGCTGGCGTGCCGGTTCAACGTTGGACCTGGCCGAGGAAATGAACGAACTGGCGCTTGAGGTCATCGCCAAGATCGTATTCAATGTGGACGTGGCTGCCGATGCCGAACGATTGCGCGACGCCGTCCACGTCTTTCGCACCGATATGCAGCGGGAAGTCTCGACCGCGATACCAATGCCCGATTGGCTCCCGCTGCCGGGCAAACTGCGGCAACGGCGCGCGGTGGCCAAGGTGAATGAACTGATTTGGCGGGAAATCCGCGCCCGCCGCGCATCGGCATCCGTCGGCGATGACATGCTGGGCCAGATGCTGGCGGCGGCCCGGCATGTGCCCGGACG
>JANNLP010000010.1:0-15967 GCA_031396905.1 Gemmataceae bacterium | reverse complement strand
GTCGATGATTAATGTGCCGGTGCTGAAACAGTAAATGCCGCCGCCGCCCTGGGCGCTATTGCCCGAGATCGTGCTGTTGATGACGGTGACTGAGCCGCCGGCGATGAAGGAGATTCCGCCGCCTCTCGTGGTGGTGACGTTGTTGGCGATCACGCAATTCGTGATTGTGAGAGCGTCGTCGGCAGCGAAAATGCCGGCCCCGTTGGCGGTGGCGCTGCCGCCGGTCAGCGTCATGTTGGAAAACGACACGGTGCCGACGCCGGAGATGGCGCAGTTGAACAGCCGTATTGCCGGCGCCGTGCCGTCCCGCGTCACGGTGACATTGGCTGCCGACGTGCCCTTGAAATTCACGTCGCCAGTAATGTTGGGCAAAGCCGTCAGCAGCTTGATTGACTGTGGCGTGGCGAATAGCGTGCCGTCGAACACGAGGTCTTCCGTACCGTAGGCTCCGACTGCGACCACGTCGGCATTCAGGTTTGCGTTGTTGTTCGCCGAGGTCAACGCCTCGCGAAGTGAGACTTTGCCGTCTAGATTCGTGTTGTCCGCGATCGTGGTGATGGTGATGGTCGCCGGGGCCAGCCGGTCCTCCAGCCGCAGGCACGCGAGCCGTGAACGACTCGAGTTCGAGCGAAAGTTGCAGCGGATCGGCAATCGCGTCATGGCAAACTCCACGGAAACAAGGGCACAACCTGAAGTACTGCGAAACGCCCTGCAACATTGCCACGCCTGGACCTAGCGGTCACCAACTAAATCGACCCGCCAAACCGCAGGCGGAATTGGATGAAGTCGCTGGCCGCCACCGCGCCGTCGCCGTCGAAGTCGAAGGTCGCGTTGTTGCCGCCCAGGGCGAGTCGGAACTGGATGAAGTCGTTGGCGGCGACGGTGCCGTCGCCGTCGGCGTCGCCGAAGATGCGGAAGATGCCACCGGTACCGCTCGATAGAACAACGTGATTGTCTCCGCCAACGCCGTCGCCATTGCCGTCCAACTGAAAGCCGTTCGCAGTCACTTGCGAGGCAAGTATGGTGAGCGTGTACCGTCCATCGGGCAACGAACCGGATTCGACGAGCGGGCCGGTGAATGTGAGATTCACGTCGGTCGTAGCTCCGTTCGTCACGAGTGCGACAACGCCGATTGGCGCATTGTCGCTGTTGCGTTTCAGTTGGAAAGCGGTTTCCGGGTTGACCGGGAGCGTAACGATGGTGTTGAAGATGAACTTGACCTGGGTCACGCGCGACCGCTGCGCCAGACCGCCATTGATGATACCGTCATGCAAGCGCGGCGGTGTCGTCTGCAATTCAAAAGCGCCGATGTCGACCCCGAGGCCGATGACTCGTGCGAAGCCGGGGCCGCGCTGATCGTTGGCTAAAGCGGTGGAGTTGTTGCCCGTGTTGATTGCCGGGCCGCCAGCGAGTAGGGCGTGAGTTTGCGTCGGGCCGCCGTTGTTGGTCAGTGCGCCGAGCAGCGGATCGAGCGGACTGGCCTTGGTGCCAGTTTTGTTGCTCGGGTCGGCGATTCCCGTTGAACCATCGGTCGCGCCGATCAGGTTGAACTTGGCGAAATTGACCGTTCCGAAAACATCAGCGCCGTCGGTCACGGCCGTATTCTTGGCGACAAGGGTACTCTCGATGGACAGCGTCCCGGCCGTACGTTGAATGCCGCCGCCAGTCGTTGTGGCATCATTGAACGCAATTGTCGAATTCTGGATCGTTACGGCAGCGGGGGCATTTTGGAGGGTGATTCCGCCGCCGGCTCCGCCGGTGGCATGGTTGCCGCTAATGGTCGAGTTTCGGATGGTGACCGTACTCGACATGTTCAGGACGCCGCCGCCGCCAAGACTTTGGGAAGCTGTGTTCCCTGAGATCGTGCAATTGTCGATGATTAATGTGCCGGTGCTGAAACAGTAAATGCCGCCGCCGCCCTGGGCGCTATTGCCCGAGATCGTGCTGTTGATGACGGTGACTGAGCCGCCTGCGATGAAGGAGATTCCGCCGCCTCTCGTGGTGGTGACGTTGTTGGAGATCACGCAATTGGTGATTGTGAGAGCGTCGTCGGCGGCGAAAATGCCGGCCCCGTTGGCGGTGGCGCTGCCACCGGTCAGCGTCATGTTGGAAAACGACACGATGCCGACGCCGGAAACGGCGCAGTTGAATAGCCGAAAGGCCGGTGCCGCCCCGTCCCGCGTCACGGTGACATTGGCCGCCGACGTGCCCTTGAAATTCACGTCGCCAGTAATGTTGGGCAAAGCCGTCAGCAGCTTGATCGACTGTGGCGTGGCGAACACCACCGGATCGAAGGCGACCGTGTCCGCTCCGCCGTAGCTATTGGCATTGGTGACGGCCGTTCGCAGCGAACCGGCGCCGCCGTCATTGGTATTGTTGACAAGAAAGACCTGAAGTTCGACCGAACCAATGTCCACGCCGCCATTACTATCGCGGGCGGTCGGGCTGCTGCGCTGATCGGTCGTCAATGCGGCCGGGTTGGATCCCATATTGATCACCGGGCTGTCCGGCGCCGGGACGTGGGTTTGCCCGGCTCCACCATTGCTGGCCAGCGGGCCGAGCATAGAGTTTTTGCCGAGCAGCAACGAACTCACTGAATCAAAAAAGAACTGGCCCACGCCCACCGACGTTCCGACCGCACTGAAATTGGCGACGACGACTTGGGTGGTGAACAGATCCTCGTTGCCGGCGACGGTATCGGTGTTGCCGGCGACGATGGTGCTATCCAGGATGATTTCGCCAGTGCCGCTGATCCGGCCGATGCCGCCGCCGCCCGATCCTCCCGCCGTATTGTTCGTAATCGTGGAATTCTGGACCGCCAGATCGCCCGTGAAAATGTCCAGTGCGATCGCCCCACCAGTGCCAGTCGCCGTGTTGCCCGATAAGGTGCTATTGCGAACAATGAAGCCGCTTGCACCGACCGTGCCACGCCAGCCCAAGCCACCGCCGTTGGCGGCGCTGTTGCCGGACAGGGTGCTGTTTGTCAGGGTCAAGCTGCTGCCACTACAGTAGATTGCGCCGCCCTTTTCCATGGCCGTGTTGCCCGTGATCACACAATTCGTAATCGTAGCGACGACCCCCGGCCCCAGTTGGACTGCGCCGCCACTGCCGTCCGCGTGATTGTTCGTGATGGTACTATTGAGGAGGGTCAACGACCCGGGCGCGAAGAAGACGATGATGGCGCCGCCGTCGTCGGTCGCGCTGTTGCCCGAGACGATGCAATTCGTCAGAGAAATCGCCTCGTCTACGGCGAAGATTCCGCCGCCATCGATTGCGCCGCTGCCGCCACCGGCGACCACCCCGTTGCCGTTGACGATGATCATGCTGATGAACGAGACCTTGTCACCGCCATCGACCTGACTCGTATTGAACACCCGGCTGTCGTTGTTGCCACTGACCGTCACGGCTCCCAAGCCCGGGCTGGTGATGGTCACCGCGTCAAAGAGTTGCAGCTCACCCGAGGTCAGGGTGATGGTCCCGAGCCCGCCAGGACCCTGAAATACGATGCTGTCGGCGCCGGCCGCCAAGTTGGCGCTGTTAATCGCCGCCCGGAGCGACCCCGGCGCGCTGTCCGACAGGTTTGTGACGGTGAAGATCGCCGGGGCCAGCCGGTCCTCGAGCCGGCGGCAAAAGAGCCGGGAACGAAGTGATTTTGTCGGTACGAAGCGGCGGACAGGTGTGCGGTTCATGGCAACCTCCTCGGGATACAGGGCCACAACTAGCTGTACTGCGAAACGCCCGCCAACATTGCCAAGTACGGACCATTCTTGTGAGCCCGACGCGCCAGCAAGGATGCGGTTTGCCTTGCTGACGCGTCGGGCTTAGATTGACCCGCCAAACCGCAGCCGGAATTGAATGAAGTCGCTGGCGGTCACCGCGCCGTCGCCGTCGAAGTCGAAGGTCGAGTTGTTGCCGCCCAGGGCGAGGCGGAATTGGATGAAGTCGTTGGCAGCAACGACACCATCGCCATCGGCATCACCGAAGAGGCGGAACAGGCCGTTGGCGGGTGAGCCGATCAACGTATAGTCGTCGCCGGCAGTGCCGTCGCCATTGCCGTCGAAGCCGGGGCCGCTGAATTGGCTGCTGAGGATGTTCAGCGTGTAGCGGCCATCGGACAACGAACCTTCCAAATCGACCGAGCCGCCGGTGAAGGTCAGCGTGACCACGGTGCCGGACACGTCCACGGCGGCTGACAGCGTGGCCGCATTGCTAGTCAATTGATTGACCAGCGTAAACGCTGCCGCCGGGCTGCCGGCGAAGCTGATCTTTGAATCGAAAGTCACTTGGAGCGATGTCACCATCGAGCGTTGCACCGAGCCGTCGTTGACTTGGATGTTCGAGGCTTTGGCGGCCGGAATGGGACGCGCGAACCTCTGGCCGTAAACCCCGTAGCCACTTCCGTCCTGGCCGCGGCTGTTCCACACGACCACTACGTCGCCGTCGGCGTCCAACGCCACCGATGCGCTTGCCTGAGAATCGAATGTGTGTGTGTTGATCTGGAACTCGTCGCCGACTCTGGCCCCTGCCGAGTTGAACCGCTGGAGGAATAAGCCGCCGCCACTGCCGTCGGAGCCTGGCAACACGACCACGGTGTCGCCGTCGGCGTCCACCGCCACCGATGCAAAGGGGCTGCCATTTGTTGTCGAAATCTGGAACTCGCCACCGACCTTGGCCCCCGCCGAGTTGAACCGCTGGCCGTAAGAGCCAAAGTGTCTGCTGCTGCCGGCGTCGTACCACACGACGAAGGCGTCGCCGTCGGACTCCATCGCCACGGAAGGCCATGCTTGGGTACCCAACGTAAAGGTGTTGATCCGGGTCTCGATGCCGACCTTGGCCCCCGCCGAGTTGAACCGCTGGCCGTAAACGCCGTATTGACTGCCGTCCTGGAAAGCGCTCATCCAAACGACAAGCGCGTCGCCGTCGGCATCGATCGCCACCGCCGGCTAGTACTGGCTACTGTTCGGTAAAGTGTTGTCCCGATTCTCGACGCCGACTTTGGCCCCCGCCGAGTTGAACCGCTGGCCGTAAATGCCAAAGCTGCTTCCGTCCTGTTGGTAGCTAGCCCACACGACCACCGCGTCGCCATCAGCGTCCACAGCCACACGAGGTCGGATTTGGTTACAATGCGTTTCGGTGTTGACCTGAAACTCGATCCCGACCTTGGCCCCCGCCGAGTTGAACCGCTGGCCGTAAATGCCGTAAAGACTGCCGTCCTGTCCCGTGCTTTGCCACACGACCACGGCGTCGCCGTCAGCGTCCATCGCCACCGACGAACCGCCTTGGGAACCCGTCGTAGAAGTGTTGATCTTAAACTCGCCGCCGACCTTGGCCCCGGCCGAGTCATACCGCTGGCCATAAATGCCGTAGGCAATCCCGTTCGTGACGAAACTGGCCCATACCACCATCGCGTCACCATCAGCGTCTACTGCCACACTCCGACCGCCGTACGCGACTTGCTGGTTGGTTGTGAAGGTATTGATGGCGAACTCTCTGGCACCGACCACGATGTCCTCAATACCCACCCATTCGTTGCTGCCCACAGCGTTCGTAGTAATGATGCGGACCTGGACCTCCGATTGATTATCAGCCGTGCTGGGCAAGATAACGCTTACCGGGGTCACTTTGGTGGCGACATTCGGACCGGTGGTCGCGTCCGCGACGAAGCCGGCTGGCACGTTTACGAAATCGCCGGTGTTGCCGATGCGATATTGCAAGGCCACGGGCTGAATGGCGTTGTCCGCCGTCCCGTCAATGTCGCGGAGGTTGTAGGAGATTGAAATATTGGACCGGCCCGTGGTGTTGACTGAAACAACCAGATTCGGCGCGGCGGCGGTCGCGGAACCTTGAAGCGCCACCACCGGATTAACTAGGCCGTCGAACTCCGCCACACCGCCGTCAGTTAACGCCGTGTTGCTGAGTTGGTTGGCAATCAAATCGATCGTCGCATACGGCGTCACAACGGTTTGGGGATCGACGCCGGGACCAAACGTATCTTCACCCAGAAATCCCATGATGTTGGGCACGCCGGACCAATCGTCATTCGCGGCGATGAGCGTGGTGGTACTCCAGTTCTGATAGACATTGCTCACCAACAAATTGTGCGGAGCCGCGTCCGGCGTGACCCGCTCCTCCAACGCCAGGCAAAAGAGTCGAAATTGATTCGACTTCGGGCGGAAGTGGCGGCGGTTCGGAATTCGGATCATGTCAAACTCCCCGTGAAACAAGGTCACAACCTGCTGTACTGCGAAACGCCCGGCCGCATTGCCAGGCACGGCCATTCAATGTCGAGCTAAACTGACCCGCCAAACCGCAGCCGGAATTGGATGAAGTCGCTGGCACCGACGTTGCCATCGTTTTCGAAATCAAAGATGGAATTCACGCCGCCAAATGACAGTCGGAATGGAATGCAATCACTGGCAGCAACGGTGCCATCGCCGTCGGCGTCGCCGAAAAAGCGGAAGAGACCGTTGGCGGGTGAGCCGATCAAAATGTAGTCGTCACCGGCAGTGCCGTCGCCATTGCCGTCGAAGCCGCCGCCGGTGAACTGGCCCCCGAGAATGGTCAGTGTGTACCGGCCGTCAGATAGCGAACCTCCCAAATCGACCGAGCCGCCGGTAAAGGCCAGCGTGACCTCGGTGCCGGACACGTCCACGGTTGCTGAGAGTGTGGCCGCATTGCTGGTCCCTTGGTTGACCAGCGAAAACGCCGCCGACGGGCTGCCGGCGAAGCTGACCTTCGAATCGAAAATCACCTGAATGGATGTCACCATCGATCGCTGCGCCGAACCGTCATTCACTTGGATGTTCGAGACTTTGGCGGCCGGAATGAGTGGCTGGAACCGCTGGCCGTAAACGCCCCAGCCACTACCGTCTTGGCCCAAGCTCTCCCACACAACCACGGCATCGCCATCGGCGTCCAACGCCACCGACGCATGGGCCTGATGATTGGTTGTGTAAGTGTTGATCACGAACTCGCCGCCGACCTTGGCGCCCGCCGAGTTGAAACGCAGGGCGTAAACGCCGTGTTGATTTCCGTCCTGGCCGAAACTGGTCCACACTACCACGGCGTCACCGTCGGCGTCCATCGCCACCGATGGGAATTCCTGTGAATTCTGCGTGAACGAGTTGATTCGGAACTCGCCGCCCACTTTGCCACCCGTCGAGTTGAACCGCTGGCCGTAAGCGCCAAAGCTGCTGCCGTCCTGGAGGTAGCTGGCCCACACAACCACGGCGTCGCCGTCCGCGTCCACCGCTACTGCCGGCCATGTTTGATTGTTCGTCGTGTGGGTGTTGATTGGAAACTCGCCGCCGACCTTGGCGCCCGCCGAGTTGAACCGCTGGCCGTAAATGCCTTCGCCAACTGGGTTGTCTTGTGAGTTGCTCGACCACACGACCACGGCGTCACCGTCCGCGTCCATTGCCACCGTTGGGTAAATCTGGCTACTCGTCGTGTAGGTGTTGATCTGGAACTCTGCGCCGACCTTGGCGCCCGCCGAGTCAAACCGTTGGCCGTAAATGCCCTCGAAGCTGCCGTCCTGGCCGGAGCTGGACCACACGACCACGGCGTCGCCGTCGGCGTCCATCGCCACCGATGGGAGACTCTGATTGTTCGTCGTGTAGGTGTTGATTGGAAACTCGCCGCCGACCTTGGCCCCCGCCGAGTTGAATCGCTGGCCGTAGATGCCACCGCTGCTACCGTCTTGGCCGCCGCTGGCCCAAACGACAAGGGCGTCTCCGTCGGCGTCCAACGCCACCGACGCTAGGGTCTGATAATTGGTTGTGTAAGTGTTGATCAGGAACTCGCCACCGACCTTGGCGCCCGCCGAGGTGAACCGCTGGCCGTAAACGCCGTAGCCGCTGCCGTCCTGGCCGTCGCTATTCCACACGACGAAGGCGTCGCCATCAGCATCCACCTCAACAGTCTGAACCCTGCCGGTGAGGCTTTGATGGCCGGTTGTAAATGTATTGATCGCGAACTCCGAGCGGACCACGATGTCGTCAACACCGATCCATTCGTTGCTGCCAATGGCGTTCGTGGTAATAATGCGAAGCTGGACTTCCGGCTGGTTATCAACCGCGCTGGGCAACCTCACGTTGACTGGGGTCACCTTGGTGGCGAGACTCGGACCCGTTGTTGCGTCGGCGACAAACCCGGCGGGCAAGTTGATGAAGTTGCCAGCATTGCCGATGCGATATTGCAAGGCCACGGGCTGAATTGCATTGTCAGTCGTCGCGTCAACATCGCGAAGGGAGTAGGATATCGCGATGTTGGCCCGATCGGTGGTATTGAGAAATACAACCAGATTCGGCGCGGCCGCGGTCCCGTCGCCTTGAAGTGCGACCACCGGATTGGACAAGCCGTCGAATTCCGCCACGCCGCCGTCGGTCAATGCCGTGTTGCCGAGCTGATTGGCGATCACGTCGATCGTCGAATACGGTGTTAAGATCGTTTGCGGATCGATGCCGGCGGCAAACGTATCATCCCCCAAAAAACCCATGACGTTGGGCACGCCGGCCCAATCGTCATTCGCGGTGATGAGCGTGGCCGTAGTCCAGTTCTGATAGGCATTGCTCACCGCCAGGTTGTGAGGCGTCGCGTCCGGCGTCACCCGCTCTTCGAGCTGGCGGCAAGAGAGCCGAAATCGATTGGATTTCGGGCGAAAGCAGCGGCGGAAAGGTATGCGGTTCATGGCAACCTCCTCGGGATACAGGGCCACAACTAGCTGTACTGCCAAACGCTCTGCAACATTGCCACGCCCCACCCTTGAATTCGTGACCCCGACCGAGGATGCTGTCAGTTGGCAATCTCGCACACTCCGCCGCAGTACAAGTCATGGAAACGAACGGCACACCGCGCGGAAAGCACTCGGCCATGATCGATGAGGCAGGCGAATTGATGGCGCAACATCGCGAACGACTCGTGCGGTTTGTCCGCGGTAGACTGGATCGGCGGCTGCGCGGCCGGGTCGATGCTTCTGACGTGGTCCAGGAAGCATGTGCCGAGGCAACCCGGCGGCTGCCCGAGTACCATCAAAAGGCTGACGTGCCTTTTTATGTGTGGTTGCGTTTCTTAACCGACCAATGTCTGGCCAAGGCGTATCGGCAACATGTCGGGACGCAAAAACGCGATGCCGGTCGTGACATCTCCGTTCCGAACTACGGCGGCGATTCGGTGGATGTTCTCGCAGAACACTTTGCCGCCAGTCAGACTTCGCCCAGCAGCGCGGCGGGACACGCGGAATTACGGGAGCGCCTGCGGGCCGCTCTGGAAGCCATGCCGCCCGCCGATCGCGAGGTGCTGGCCCTGCGGCACTTCGAACAGTTGAGCAATGTGGAAACCGCCGCGGTTCTGGGTCTCACGCTGTCCGCAGCCAGTCATCGCTACGCACGCGCGCTATTGCGGATGAAGACCGTATTGACGGAACTGTTCGGCTTCCGCGAGGGGTCAATCCTATGATCACTTCGGCCGCGCCGTCCGCACGACATCCCGTCGAAGAGTTGGCGGAGGATTTTCTCACACGCCTCCGTCGCGGCGAACGGCCTTCACTCACGGACTACGTTCAGCAATTCCCGCACGTCGCTGATGAATTGGCCGATATCATCCAGGCGCTGCTGGTACTCGAAGGCCTGCGGGCTGACGGAGAAGAGCTTGAGGAGTCGGCATCACCGCTGCCGGAGCGTTTGGGTGAATACAGGTTGGTTCGTGAGATCGGCCGCGGCGGCATGGGTATCGTCTACGAAGCCGAGCAATCCGACCTGGGCCGGCATGTCGCGCTCAAGATCTTGCCGGCCATTGCCCTGTTGCGACCGACTCACTTGGAGCGGTTCCGCCGCGAGGCTCGCGCCGCCGCCCGGTTGCACCATACCAACATCATCCCTGTCTACGGCGTCGGCGTGCAGGACGGCATTCACTATTACGCGATGCAGTACATTCCCGGCCGGGGCCTGGAGGCAATCCTCCGCGACTTGCGCAAACAGCGAACAGACCCTGTGGCCGAAACTGAGAAGAGCGCGGCGACGCTGTTGTCGGGTTCCAGCGCGACCGGTTCAACCGAGTACCATCGCGCGGTGGCCCGCGTTGGCCTGCAAGTGGCCGAAGCGCTGGCCCATGCTCATGGCCACGGTGTATTGCACCGCGACGTTAAACCGGCCAACGTCATTCTTGATGATCAGGGGATTGCCTGGCTCGGTGATTTCGGCCTGGCGTATCTCGAAGGCGACGCGCCGTTGACGGGCACCGGGAGTTTTGTCGGCACGCTGCTGTATCTGGCACCCGAGCGCTTCAAAGGCGAAGGCGACGCCCGCAGCGATGTCTATTCGTTGGGCGCGACACTGTACGAACTGTTGACATTGCGACCCATGTTTGATGCAACGGACCGAACCCAACTCATCCGTCAAGTCACGCAAGACGAACCGCCGCCGCCGCGGCGAATCGATCGAGCCATTCCCAAAGATCTGGAAACACTCGTCCTCAAGGCAATCGCCAAGAACCCCGACGACCGTTACGCGACTAGCAGCGAGATGGCCGAGGACTTGCGGCGGTTCATCGCCGACCGGCCCTTGGCGGCACGGCGGATTTCAAGTTGGGAGTTATTCCGCCGCTGGATGCGCCGCAATCCGCTCATCGCCGGCCTGTTGGTGGTAGTCTTCTTGTCTCTCGGCGTCGGCCTGGGTGCAACCTGGTGGCAATGGCAACGCGCGGAAACCAATGTTGCCGAGAAGACCGAGGCGCTGGACTTAGCGAAAATCCATGCCAAAGATGCCAGCGAACAATCGCTGCGGGCGAAAGCTCACGGGCACCGCGCGTTCGAGATGCTGGAAGGGCTGCTCACGGAACTGAATACCGCATCCGAACGGCAGCCCGTTGGCGAACTACGCCGCCGCATGATGGAACGGGCATTCAAAGTCCACGAGGAGTTCATCAACGAAACACCCGTGGACGCTGCCGAGCGGCTGGACGTTGCAAAACTGTCGTACGCGGTTGGCGATATGCATTTCCGCCAACAACAGTGGGCGAATTCGGATAAGTTTCTGACCCGCGGGTTGGCGCTTGTCGAACCGGAAGCGTCTGGGACGACGGGGCATCTGGAGTTTCGTTACGTCAAAGCGCGAATCCTAGCCCAGCTCGGCATCAATCATCGTGATCGAGCCATCATTGAACCGGCACTCGATTACATGGGAAAAAGCATGGAGGTCTACCGAGGTCTCATCGCCAGTGATCCCGCGAACCGTCGCTATGTGCGGGGCCTGGGCGGCAACTTGCACAATCGCGGCATCGTTGCCAGCGATTGCGGCCAACACGACCAGGCCATTCGCGATTGCCGCGAGGCCATTGCAGTCACTGAACCTCTGCTGGTCTCCGATCCCGCCGACGCGGGCATGAAGCTCGCCGTCTCCCGATTTTACAACACGTTGACGAATGAGTGCGTGAGGACTCGTCGCTTTGCGGAAGCAAGACCAGCGTCACTCGCGGCCCTCGCAATTGCCGATGAACTGGAAAAACTCAATCCCCGCGCGCAACGATATCAGGAACTCGTCGGGAAATGTTCCGAGGGTTTTGGAAGCGTGCTCGTCGCCCATGCCGAACACATTCAATTTGATGATCCCGAAACGGCCAAAGCTCTTTATGGCGAAGCTGACAAACCGCTCCGCCGCTCAGCGACAACACGCCAACGACTCGTGGAAACGAATCGAACCGACCCGGACTATCGTCACGATCTGGGAAACACATATTGCCGATTGAGCGGGGCATTGCTGGGCGTCGGCCAGTTGTCTGAAGCGGAACAAATCGCGCGTAAGGCAGTGCAGGAGCACGCTGAAGCGCGACGTCTCAATCCCAATTACGGGATCTATGTTCGCGGCCTAAGCATCGCCTATTTCCATCTCGGGCGAGTTCACTGCGCCACGGGCGATCACGCCAAGGCTGCAAAGCTCATTACCACCATGCAGCCGTTGGTGTGGGGCGGTGGCGCCGAGTGCTTGTGGACATCGCCGTTGTTCTGTCAATGCGCGATCGCCGCCGGTCTCGATGCCAAGCTCTCCACCAGTGAACGCGAATCAGTGTCACAAAGCTACGTTCAACAAGCGTTGAGTCAACTCGAGCAGGGAGTAGCCCGCGGCTATGCAAACCGCGGCGAACTGGAGTCATCCGTTTGGCTGCGGCCCTTGCGCGATCGACCCGAATTTCATCAACTTCTCGCCAAAATCCCGGAAAAGAAAAGCTCCAGCTTGCCGATCATCGATTAACGAAGTCAGTGACCGCATTCATCTGACAATGTCATTCCCATACAATTGTGTAAAGCACCAGACGGGCGGCCGACTCACGTCCGGCGTATTTATTTCAATTTGAACTTGTGAATGGAGACAATGATTCATGGCGCAGCGCAATGTCCTCGGCCGGCCAATTGAAACGTGCGGCATCATGCCACTGACCGGGTTCTTCCGCACCGGCTGCTGCGAGACCGGGCCGGACGACCTGGGCAGTCACACCGTCTGCGCCGTGATGACGGCTGAGTTTCTGGCGTTTTCCCGGGCGGCGGGAAACGACCTTAGCACGCCGATGCCGGAGCATGGCTTCCCCGGGTTGAATCCCGGAGATCGCTGGTGCCTGTGCGCGGCCCGCTGGCGCGAAGCGTATGAGGCCGGTTATGCGCCGCAAGTTGTATTGGCCGCCACGCATGAAGACGCGCTCGAAATTGTGCCTCTGGAGGAATTGAAAACGCGTGCTGTCGATCCGTTTGTCACCAACACGCATCCGGCCAGTCGCAACGGTAAACACTGAAACATGCTGCGCTACACGGTCACCGTAACGCTGCCGGACGAGGCCACCGCTGAACGCTTCGTGGCATGGCTTCGCAATGGCCACATCGCCGAAGTGATCGCCGGCGGCGCGACCTCGGCCACGATATGCCGCGTCGATGGCGATACCATCACGTACGACATCGCGTATCGCTTCCCATCCCGCGCTGATTTCGCTGTTTACGAACGTGACCACGCTCCCCGCCTGCGCGAAGAGGGTCGCACGCTGTTTCCGCCCGCCGCTGGTATTGTCTATCAACGCGCGGTCGCCGCCGTGGTCGCCCAGTTCCCGGAGGTCGCATGATAACCAAGGAAGTCATCGAACAGTTTCGCGTCACGCCCGGCAAGAAGTTGAAGCTCAAAGACTTCGACACCGGCTTCACCGGCACCGATGAGCAGAAGCGACTGGCCAAGGAAAAGGCCACCGACATTCTCGACAAAAACCGGGAGCACCTGGCCACCGCGCAAAATCTGCTTTACGCCAATGACCGTCATGCGTTGCTGGTGATTATCCAGGCGATGGACGCGGCGGGCAAAGACGGCACAATCAAGCATGTCTTCTCCGGCATCAATCCCCAGGGCTGTCAGGTCTACTCGTTCAAGGTGCCGTCGGCGGAGGAATTGGATCACACGTTTCTCTGGCGGCACATGAAGGCGGTGCCCGAGCGTGGCCGCATCGGCATCTTCAATCGCTCGTATTACGAAGACGTGCTGATCGTAAAGGTACACCCCGAACTCGTTGAAAAAAGCAACTTGCCGCCGGGACCGCGCGATCACCGCTTCTGGAAAGACCGCTACGACGACATCAACGCTTTCGAGCGTCACCTCGTGCGCAACGGCACCATCGTGCTCAAGTTCTTTTTACACGTGTCCAAGGAAGTGCAAAAAGAGCGCTTCATGGAGCGGCTCGACCGGCCCGACAAAAATTGGAAGTTCTCGCTTGGCGACCTCAAAGAGCGCGGCTATTGGGACATGTACCAGGATGCTTATGAAGACGCCTTGGAGGCGACTTCGACTGAGGTCGCGCCGTGGTACGTGATCCCGGCCGACCACAAGTGGGTCACGCGCACCGCTGTTGCCGACATCATTGTCAACACGATTCACGATCTGGAGTTGGCCTATCCCAAGTTGTCGCCCGAGCAGTTGAAAGCCCTGGCCGAAGCAAAGAAGCGATTGGAAGCGGAATAATTTCCAAAGCGATTTGACCCGTGGCACCTTCGTTCGTCTATCTACCGGAGCCGCTGAGGCAGGGGCGGCGTGAAGAACGCCGGGATCCGGTGCATGAACACCTGGAAGAGTGGGTGCCGCGGATCTACCGTTTCGCCCTCCGCCTCACCGCCAATACCCATGTGGCCGAAGACCTGACGCAGGAAACTTTCCTGCGCGCCTGGCGACAACGCGGCTTGCGCGAGTCGCAGTCAATTCGGCCCTGGTTGTTCAAGATCACTGCTAACCTGTGGCGCGACCGTTTACGTCGTGGCCGCTCGCCGATCGCGCAGGCCGGGCCGTTGCATGACGAGCAATACTGCCGCATTCCTTTGCCGGATCATTTGGCCGCCGGGCAGGAGGAATTGGCCAAAGCCCTCGCGGCACTGGATGGCTTACCGCCACGGCAGCGCGAAGTGATGTACCTGTGTGCGTGCGAAGGCATGACACCGACGGAAGCCGCCGAGGTACTGGACACCACGCCCGACGCCGCAAAAGCGAATCTATCGCTGGCGCGGAAGAAGATACGGGAACTGCTGAGCGAATCGCCATGAACGACGATCAACTTGATGCACTGCTGCGTGAAGCCGTCGAGCGCTTGACGCCGCTGCCGCCGACGCTAACGCCGAATGTTGAACGCCGTTTGCATACAGTCATCTGGCGTCGCCGTGTTGTTGGAACACTGGCGCTGGCAGCATCCATCGCCGGCATCTGGTTCGCCAGCCATTTGTTTTCGCCGCCAACGCCGGTGCCGATGGTGGCACGAGTGGAACCGCCCAAGCTCGCCCGGCCCGACGTCCGCGTTACGTTTCCCAAAGACGCCCACGTGATTGCCGTGCCGATTGAAAGCGATAACCCGAACGTCACGGTGGTCATGGTGTACCAGGCCGTGCGGCCGACACAAAAGAACAGGAGCCATCAATGAACGTAATGATCCGAACCATCATCCTCGCCGCTGTCATGGCCGCCGCTTGCGGCTTAGCGCCATGTGCCGCGCAAACCCAGGAACCGAAAGTCAAAGCCAAGGAACAGCAAGGCAACGTCGAAGTCCAGGTCGTGCCGTTGAAATACAGTGCACCGGCTTCCATTGCCGGCGTCATGAAAGAGATGTACAAGGCCCACCAGGTCTATGCACTTGGCGTCGAACATACAAACTCCATCGTGGTGTCTGCACCGACGACTCTCATGGCTGAGATTCGCCAACTCATCACCCAATTGGATAAGGAAAGGCCCGTGGACCAGGATCATCGGTACCGGATGCGCGTCGTTCAGCTCAAGAATCAACCCGATGAAGCGCTTGACTCGGCACTGAAATTATTGATCTCGCCCGCCAATAGTGAGCAGTATTCCATCGACCGTGCGCGCCGGCAACTCGTTTTGCTCGCACGGGACACAACCTCCAATAGCGTTGATGAATACCTCGCACGATGGAGCTTTGCACCCGCGGCCGCTGTGGCACCGCCTGCCGGCGATGTTCAAATTCGCGTCGTTTGGATCAGCAGCGACCCCGAAATGGCAACGGCCCGGCCATTACCCGATGACCTCAAACCTCTCATTCCCGCGTTTAAGAAAATCGGACTCGATAAACCCTTCGCTGCGGCAACGTACACGATGACAACCGCGCCGAACGTTGAGTTCAGCACAGTTGGCGCGACCTATGGCCTTTCCTCTTCGATTCGCATTGCCGGTCAGTACAACGACCGCAAATCTCTTGTCATTTCAATTCGTGAAGCGACTCAGGAAGAACGGAGTATTGACATCAATAGTGAGCTAACGGCACCATTGGGTCATCTCATCGTTCTGGGTGCGACAACTGTCGGTCCGGGTAACAACCAGATGGCTTTCGTTGTCCAGGTCACTCGCCCCGATTCAATTGGTCCCGCCGCCAACCCGTAGCAGTCCATGCGTGAGCCCGACGCGCAAGCAAGGGGAATGAACTGAGCCCGCCGCGCCAGCAAGGAGTT
>JANNLP010000009.1:0-3696 GCA_031396905.1 Gemmataceae bacterium | reverse complement strand
GCGGCGATTCTGCAGAGCGAGAGTGCACGAATCGATGTCATCGCGAATCTGTGGCGTATCCCAGGTCTGTCCGGCTTGCCGATATAGATCGATGGCTTCTTCGAGCCGATACGGATCGCGGCGTAAGACAATCGCCCGGTCGCGCAGTTCGTCATATCGACTCACTGTTTGCCGGACGTTGTCGTAACGTTGCTGCACTGCCGGCTCAGGTTGCATCGCCAGCGCCTGTTCGTAGGAGACAAGGGCGGCGCGGAGATTCTTGGCCGATGCAGCGGCTTCGGCATCACGACGCAATCGCTCGGCCTGTGCCGACTGATTCTGATTGGAAAACAGAAGTGCATCAGCCTGGCGCTTTAACCCGGCCAATGTGTCGCCGGCCGCGCCGCCACCGTATTGATCAAGCGCTTGGCCGGCCAACTTGGCCGCCTCGTCGGCACGACCTTGCTTGAGAACGAAGCGAACTGTGTCCGCTGTCCGTTCGGCGGCCTTTTCGGCTTCAATGCGTTGCTTGAGTCGCTCGACTTCACTGCGGATGAGTTCAGAATCTTTGAAGCCGCGAGCTTTCTCGAACGTCATCAGCGCATCGACCAGTTTCCCTTCACCCAGCCGGGCCATCGCATCGCCGAGCAAGCCTTCATACTTGGCGTCAGCGCTCAGTTCCAATGGTGGCAAACTTGAATCGCTGGAAACGATGTCCGGCAAAGCCTTGTCAAATGTGACGGTCGGAGCGGCTGGCGTGACCACCGGCACTGGCGCACTTTGCCCACATCCGCAAATCAACGCCGTAAGAAATGGCGCCAACACGACAGTCCGTTGCATGGTCGCTCCTCGACTGGGTCCAAGCCCATTCTAACGAGAGACGACATCAATGGACGCTCTTGCGCAGCGATAGGCCACCAAATAAATCACACGCAGCCTATTGACAACAAAAGTTGTCAATAGTACTATATTCTCATGCTCGACGTGCAAGTCATTGAGGATCCTGCCGCCGCCACGGTGGCGCTTGAGCCTGTGCGGAGCCGGTTGTTGTCGGAGTTGGCCAAGCCGGCCTCGGCGGCCACGCTGGCCGGGCGGCTGGGAATTGCCCGGCAAAAGATCAATTATCATTTGCGGTCGCTGGAGTCGCACAAATTGGTCCGACTTGCCGAGAAACGCAAGTGGGGCGGATTGACCGAGCGGCTGATGGTGGCGTCGGCAGCGTCGTACATCATTTCGCCGAGCGCGCTCGGTGCAGTTGCAAATGACCCTGAAAGGTCGGCCGATCGATTGTCCGCCAACTATCTCATTGCATTGGCCGGCCGCGTTGTACGGGAAGTGAGCAAGCTCGTCCGCCGTTCGAAGGATGCCGATAAGCGGCTGGCGACCTTATCGCTGGACACCGAAATTACCTTTCAATCACCAACCGATCGTGCGGCGTTCAGTCGCGAATTGGTTGAGGCCGTCACGAAGCTCGTTTCGAAGTATCACCATGCGGCCGCGCCGGGCGGTCGTGCTCATCGATTGGTGCTGGTGGCCCATCCGCTGCCGCATCAGACCAACACCAGGGAGCCATCATGAGTCTGAAAAAAGAAGCGTCGGGCCGTCGCTCGGTCCAGGTCGAAGTGGAAGTGCCCGGCACGCCGGAGCAAGTGTGGCAAGCGATTGCAACCGGACCGGGTGTGTCGTCATGGTTCGTGCCGACCGAGATGGAAAACGGCGATGATGGCAAACCAGCGCGAATGAAACTCAACTTTGGCCCCGGCATGGAATCAGTCGCCAAGGTGACGGCATGGGAGCCGCCGACTCGCTTTTCGGCTGAAGACAGTTGGGGACCAGGTAGTCCAACAATTGCCACGGAGTGGACCGTTGAAGCGCGGGCTGGCGGCAATTGCCTCGTGCGTGTCGTACACAGCCTCTTTGCCAGCACCGATGATTGGGACAACCAACTCACCAGTACCGAACACGGCTGGCCCGGCTTTTTCCGCATCCTGCGGCTATACCTGACGCACTTCCGTGGTCAGCCCAGTAAATTGATGCAATTGATGGCCACGACTGCAGACTCCGAGTCGAAAGCGTGGGAGACTGTGTCAAACGCACTCGGGCTGGCCGGTGCCACAGTCGGGCAACATTGGAAAGCGGCAGCTGGCGTGCCGCCGCTGAGTGGCATCGTCGAGCGGCTGGAAAACGGCACGCCAAAACACGATGTGCTGCTTCGGCTTGACGGGCCAGCTACTGGCGTCGCGTCCATCTGTGTCTACGCCTGTGGTGGCCCAATCTATGCGCTGGTCAGTATCTACTTGTACGGCGACAAGGCGGCCGACGCCTTGGCCAAGAATGAGCCGCTTTGGCAAGCATGGTTGCAAGAACGTTTTCCCGCACCGGCGGCGACATGAGGTGTTAACGAAAAAAAGCCCACCCATTGCGATGGGTGGGCTTTTATGTTTTCAATGGCCTTAGTATCCGCCGAGGTCGCGTGAGACGGCGGCCTGGGCTTCGGGCTTGGTGCCGACCCACAGGTGCAGGTGGTCCTTATCGATGTACACCACTTGCACGCGATCCTTCTTGATCTTGCACGGGAACGGATAACTCGACATCACCGTTTCCTTGTAGTAGATTGTGCATTTCCAGTGGCAGTGGTGCAACTGAGCCGGGCCGACCAGCGGGAAGAAGCGTGGCGGGTCAATCTTGTCCACGAGCTTCTCGGGAATGATCTCGATTTCATCGCGGAACTCTTCGTACACGAACGGCACGCCACGGGTCATCCGCGGCATGCATCGCAGCACTTCCAACTCCGTCGGCGGATCTTCGCAGATCGGCGCCGGGAAGCCGTCACGCACCGGCGGCATGATCGGCGTGCGGAAGTCATTCGGATGCTGGTACTTCTCTTCCATGCGTTCCGCGACCCACGGCTGGATCGGAACGACTAGCGGGAAGGGCGGGCTGGTCAAGCAACCGGCCGTTCCCAGGGTGAGGGCCGCACACGCCGCGGACCGCAGCCATTTTCGCCAGATCGCCATTCGCCGATCCCCCGTACGCGAAGCGGCCGCCATGGGCACGACCGCAGTGTATTCTGGTTCCACGGGTTTTTATCGGCGTGCCGGTTAGTCGGGCTTGAGCGAAGTTAGGGGATTTCAGGTTTCCACCCGCCGCAGCGACCGCTGCTCAGCGCTTCGGAAAAATGTCGGCGGCACAGCGAAACATAACGATTATTGCCGCCGACTTCGACTTGCTGGCCGGCTTGTTCCACGGAACCCGAAGCCGCGACGCGCACCACCATCGTGGCTTTTTTGCCGCAATAACAAATGGTTTTCAACTCGGCCAGCGTGTCGGCCCATGCCAGGAGCGCGGCACTGCCAGGAAATAACTCGCCGAGAAAGTCGGTGCGCAGGCCGTAGCACATCACGGGAATGTTGGCCTGATCCACGACGCGGGCCAGTTGGCGGACTTGGGCCTTGGTCAGAAATTGCGCTTCGTCAATGAGTACGCAATGCGGTTGTTCCGGCGGACACAGTTCCCAGAAATCAGTGTCAGCTGTGAATTTCCGTGCATCTTTGTCGATGCCGATGCGCGAAGCAATGCGGCCGCCGGCCCGGTCGTCGAGCTTCGCGGTGAAGAGCATCGTCTTCATGCCGCGCTCGTCGTAATTGTGCGCCGCTTGCAGCAGCGACGTCGATTTGCCGGCGTTCATTGTCGAGTAATAGAAGAACAGCTTCGCCA
>JANNLP010000008.1:0-6315 GCA_031396905.1 Gemmataceae bacterium | reverse complement strand
ATGAAGTCGCTGGCGGCGACCGCGCCGTCGCCATCGAAGTCGAAGATGACACTGCTGCCGCCCAGGGCCAGCCGGAACTGAATGAAGTCATTGGTGGCCACGGTGCCATCGCCGGTGGCATCGCCGAAGAGGCGGTGCAATTGCAACGCATGATCATCGCCGGCCAGGCCGTCGCCGTTGCCGTCGAGGCTCAAACCGCTGACGTTCACTTGGTTGGCGAATACGGTCAGCGTGTAGCGGCCGTCGGATAGCGACCGAAATCGGTCTGCGGTCCCGAGAAGGTCAGCGTCGCAATCGTTTCGCCGAGTGGGCCGGTTGACAGATTGACCAAAGTTGGCACGTCGATTGCCGTGCCTGGCGAAGTACGCCGCATTTGAAACGCGGCACTGGGACTGTTCACGAAGCTGACAGTGGAATCGAAACGAACGGTGACGGATCGAATTCGCGATCGCTGTGCCGAGCCGTCATCGATTGTGACGGTGCCAACACGTGGTGCCGCAGCCGGCGCGAATACCGAGAGGCGTACCCGCGCGGTCTCGGTTGTTAGTCCGTTGCTCACGGTGTAGGTGAAATAGTCGTCGCCAACATATGATTGCAAATCATATCCCATGAAGTCGTCAACGCCGACGTATTCACGATGCGTGTATGTGATGCTTTGCCCGCCGGGTGCGATCTGTGTGATCCCGTGGCCGCCGTTGGTGGCCCCAACAATGGTCCAGCCAGCCGAAGATGAATCGTTGGCCAGCACGTTGAGCGTGTAGGAAGCGCCCACAGCTGTGCCGATCGAATAGAAATCGTTCGTGGTCGTCGGCGGCGATGGATCGGCTCCCACATGTTGATTGAAAAAGTCGATCGCCAGGGGAAACACGTCGCCAGCTTTGGCGGAAACGATGTTGTGCCCTTGGTCTTCTTCGCGGGTGCCGTCAGTGCGGCGCTGATCCGAGTAGGTTTGGAAAACCGAAGCAGTTCGAATCTCTGGCCGCAGATTGTTCCACAGCGCTTGTCCCTCGGAATAAGGAACCGTGTTGTCGTCCTCGGCGTGTTGCATCACGAGCGGCACATCGATGAGATCGGCATCGGCGACCGGCGGATCCTGGCCATTGCTACGCACGCCGCCGGCCGTAAAACCCGCCACCCGCACATACGGTTTGACGGCGGAGTCTTGCACCAGCACGATGGTCAAATAAGCGCCTTTGCTGTGTCCAAATAGGCCGATGTGATTGGCATCCACGGTCGGAAGCGACACATTGGTCGCCGCCTGGTCGATCGCGGCGAGGTGCTGCAGGATGGCCATGCCGTCGGCCGCCCGCCGCAGCGTCTCCGACGTGTTGAATGCAACGTTGCCTACCGCATGTTCGTAGATTGGCGCCACGACCACATAGCCGGCGGCGGCAAACTTCGCCCCGTTGGTGATGCCAAAGTTGCGCGCGGCCGCGTCACTGCCACTCAGGCCATGACTCAACAACACGCCCGGATCCGGCCCGGCGTTTCGCGGCACAATCAAAACGACTTTCATCTGCGTCGTGTCGTTGCGGGTCAACGTGAAATCGTAACCATCGACCAGTGCCGCGTTCAACGTGCCGTTGCCGCTGATCTTGGTCAGTGCGACCGTTCCGTCGAGTGCCAACGGCGCCGGCGGCAGTGCGTTTGCCAAAAACGCGGCGACAGCATCCTCCATGGCGGAAGTCGTGTATTCTGGCCCACCGTGATTGGAACCGCTTGCGGAATTGGGTACCGTGATGAATTCGGTAGCAATGCCCACGCCGCCGAGTGCGTTATTCAACAACTGACTTTGGTTGTACGGCACGACGAGATCGCTCGTCTTATGGGCGAAGAAAAACTGCGGATCGTCGCTGCTGACGTAAGTAATCGGGCTGGCCGCATCGGCCAAAGATTTGCTGTCGTTGACGGCCACGCCGATGAGTTTCGATTCCGGCGAACCCGCCAAGCCGTGACCTTCGTATCCCGGCGTGTGAACCATGGTCCATAAATCGGTGGGACCATAGTAATCGACCAAGGCCTCGACGCGGCTCGATTGCGTGGCGTTGCCGCCAACCGATCCTTCCAGTGCGGCCACGTTGCCGCTCGTACCCAGCAGGGCCGCGAGATGCCCGCCGGCCGACGACCCCCACCCGGCAAGTCGCGTGATGTCCAGGTGATAGGTGGCGGCGTTCGCGCGCAACCAACGGACTGCCCCCTTCACGTCGTGGATCTGTGCGGGAAAGACAGCGCCGGTTTCATTCGGCGGATAAGACGCATTCGGTCCGGTGAGCCGATAGTTCACGCTGGCCACGGCATAGCCATGGTCGACAAACGGCATCGCCGGCAACCAGTCGTCTTTCGTCCCGCTTTGCCAGCCGCCGCCATGAATCCACACAATCACCGGTAACCCCGGCGACGACAGATAATCGTCCGGCAAATGCAGGTCGAGCTGGTGGGACACCAAAGAGTCGCCGGCGTAATTCAGATTCAAAATGTCAACGGTGGGAGTGATGCGATCGTCCAAGGCCAAGAGCCGACCCGACAAAACGCGACGCGACATATCGTCAACTCCCTTGAAGGGGGAATAATACGTTTACATAGCCTATGAAACACCGCAAGGACGCAATCGGGTTCGGAATAGTTCTTGCCGCCGCGCCTTTGCGGCCGCCCGAAATGGAATCGCAAAAGAATGATCCTCGATGTCTCATAGGATACGAGGTGGCTGCTGGTCATTGACAGTCGCTCACGTGCTCCCGCAAAGCCGGGAAGCATGGCACCCAAAAACACTACGTTGGCGGCGATGCCACCCGCCGATTGTCCTGAGGGAGTGGCATGTATCGGCACCACAAACAGCGTCGCATTGTGTTTCCAATCCTAGTTGTGATAGGGATCGGAGCTTTCAGCTTCGTTTTGTTCAGATGGACTTCACGATTGCCTCGGGAGACAATAACAACCGTGGTCGATATTAGAGAGAAACTTGCGGTTGCCATGAATGACGACATCACCTGTCACATTAAGACAGGAGCGGAGCATTTCCTTCTGAGTGGCGGCGAGGGGCGTCGCCTGATAAGTGCACTATCAGAGAATCTTCCCGACCGCGATTATCTGGAGCACGAATGGAAGCCAGGCAATCCTCGTCCTCTACCCACGATAATGATCGAGTTTATCGAGGGCGAGGCATCTCAAAGGAAGAAATTGATTGATTTTTATGTTTGGCCGCCCGGCGAAAACTTGTTTGCAGTAAGTACTGCTGATTTCGGAAAAACATTTGAACTATCAAGGGAAGAGTCAATTGGGTTAAGAGGAGTATTTAAGGAGCGACTTGCCGCAATTCTCAAGGACAAGAGACAGGAACGTTAAATGCAGTAAAGGGGACAAAAGAAGGGAACAAAAGCGGTCGGGAGTCTTTGATTGACGGGCGGGTAGCCTGCGTCCGGCACATTTGTCTTGGTCCTGACCACTCGACTTGTAAGCGCTTGATTCAGCCGGTTAGATTTTTTTGCCACACTGCTTGACTTACTGAAGATGTAGTGTACAATTGTGTATGTCGGCCTCCGGAGCCGATGATTGACGCAAGCGACGGGCTCGGATCCAGCCCCTGGCAAGCGTCAATTGCAGTGCGATCCGTGAATTGAGTTGATTCCACAGCCGGAAAACCGACGCCGGAAGAGGTTTTCCCATGTGGAGTCAGTGCGATTCATGGATGAGTTGGTGTCTGTTGAAAGGTGATGCCGCGGGACAAAACGATCCGGCGTTACCGTCGCGTAAACGAACTCACCACCTACCCCCTCGCCATCAGCGACAAATGAGTTGACTCAACTGAGTTCAACTCAAATAACTAAGCGCCACACGCGCCCACCTCGAGTGTGGCAACAAGGTCGGCCGCTGCGGTCGTAGCGAGCGTGACCATTGCCCCAAGTGCCCGCGGCATTCGCCTTTCCAGCGCGTGGGAGTGCGCGCGGGCGGCTATGGGGAGCGAGGGAGTTGTTCGTGATTAGTTGTTAGTTGTGAGCGGTCGGTCGGCCGGGACCGGCAGGCTGGTGGCTATCGCCAGTGAGAGTGTTCTTTGACAACTGAAATAGGATGGTCATGGGTCGCATGCTCACGGCTTGGCGTGAGCATGCGAGCCGCTGTCAGGGACCCGTGATCCGCGGTTCAGATCGATCCGCCGAACCGTAACTTGAACTGGATGAAGTCGCTGGCGGCCACCGCACCATCGTTGTCGAAATCGAAGATGACACTGGGGCCACCCGAGGCCAGACGAAATTGAATGAAGTCGCTGGCAGAGACGGAGCCGTCGCCGTCGGCATCGCCGAAGAAGCGGAAGATGCCGTTGGCCGGGGAACCGAGCAACATGTAGTTGTCGCCGGTGATGCCGTCGCCGTTGCCATCGAAGCCGTTGCCGGTGAACTGGCCAGCGACGACGGTCAATGTGTATCGTCCATCAGACAACGAGCCACCCAAATCGACCGAACCGCCGGTGAAGGTCAGCGTGACCACGGTGCCAGTCACGTCCACGGCCGCCGCCAACGTTGCCGCTACACTCGTTTTTTGATTGACCAGCGAAAACGCCGTTGCCGGGCTGCCGGCAAAACTCACTTTGGAATCGAACGTGACTTGCAGCGATGTCACCATTGAGCGTTGCGCGGAACCGTCGTTGACTTGAACTTTCGAGACCCTCGGTACTGGATTCGGTGATCGAAACCGTTGGCCAAAAACACCGACGTTGCTCAAATCCTGGTCGTAGCTCATCCAGGTGACGAAGGTGTCGCCGTCGGCGTCCACGGCCACAGTCGGATAACTCTGTTGGTTGAAGTTATAGGTGTTGAGCTGAAACTCCCCGCCGACTTTCATTCCCGCTGCATCAAAGCGCTGGCCGTAGCTGCCGTAACCGCTGCCGTCTTGATGGTTGCTGTGCCACGTAACAATGACATCGCCGTCGGCGTCCATGGCCACAGATGGACGAGTCTGAAAGTTGGTCGTGTAAGTGTTGACCTGAAATTCACCGCCGACTTTGGCTCCGGCCGCGTTGTATCGTTGTCCGTAAATGCCATACATATCGCCATCCTGCCCAACGCTCTGCCAGATGATAACAGCGTCGCCATCGGCGTCCACTGCCACTGATGGGTTCCTTTGGCCGCCAGTGGTGTGGGTATTAACAAGAAACTCGCCGCCGACCTTCAATCCCGCCCCGTTGTAACGCTGGCCGTAGATGCCCAGGACGCTGCCATCCTGGAGGCTTTCCCAAGTAACGACGGCGTCACCGTCCGCATCCATGGCCACCGACGCGAAACGCTGCGGGCCGGTTGTGTAAGTGCTGATCTGGAATTCGCCACCGACTTTCGTCCCTGCCGCGTCAAACCGCTGGCCGTAGACGCCATAGTGGTCGCCATCCTGGAAGTAACTTTGCCAAGTAATGAAGGCATCGCCGTCGTCGTCCATCGCAACCGCGGATTGCGCCTGAACACTGACTGCGTAGGTGCTAATCTTGAACTCCCCACCGACTTTCATTCCTGCCGAGTCGAATCGCTGGCCATACACGCCATAAACGGTGCCGGCACCATAGGTGTGCCAGGTCACGAAGGCGTCGCCGTCGGCGTCCATTGCCACCGATGGATATCGTTGCACACCAGTCGTGACGGTGTTGATCTGAATTTCTCCGCCGACCTTCACCCCGGCGGCATTGAAGCGCTGGCCGTAGATACCGTAGCTGCTGCCGTCCTGGGCCAGGCTCTCCCACGCGACGAAAGCGTCGCCATCGGAATCGACAGCCACCGACGGAAATCCCTGATACCCGGACGTGTGGGTGTTGATGGCCAGGTCTTTGCTGCTGACCACGATGTCGTCGATACCCACCCACTCGTCGTTACCGACGGCGTTGGTAGTAATCATGCGGACCTGGACCAGCGACTGGTTGTCAACCGCACTGGGCAACAAAGTCGTGTACGGGGCCAAAGTGCTGGCGATATTTGGCCCGGCGGTGACATCGCTGGAGAAGCCACCGGGCATGTTGACAAAATTGCCCGCATTGCCCACGCGATATTGCAAGGCGATTAACTGGACGGCATTGTCGGCCGTCCCATCGATGTCACGCAGGTTGTATGAAATCGTGTTGTTGGCTCGACCCGTCGTGTTGAGGAAAACGACCAGATTCGGCGCGTCGGCCGTGACATCGCCTTGGAGCGCGATCACGGGATTGACCAAGCCGTCGAATTCCGCCACGCCGCCGGTGGTCAGAGCCGTATTGCTGCCCTGGTTGGCAATCACGTCGATGGTCGAATATGGCGTAACAATAGTTTGTGGATCAATGCCTTCGCCAAACGTGTCGTCACC
>JANNLP010000416.1:0-1812 GCA_031396905.1 Gemmataceae bacterium | reverse complement strand
GTGAACTCCTCAATAGCCTTGAGTCGCCGGGCGGCGTCCGGCGTCACCAGACGATCAGGCTCCAACAATAGATAGGCGTAAGCCCGCACCTTGTGCCGTCCCACACGGCCCCGCAACTGATGCAGGTCGGCAAGTCCGTAGCGGTCGGCCTCGTCGATGAAGATGGTGTTGGCATTGGGAATGTCCAGGCCGCTTTCGACGATGGTGGTCGCCACCAGCACATCGACACGCTTTTGCACGAACGACAGCATCGCCTCTTCGAGTTCATCGCCCGACTGCTGGCCGTGCGCGATGGCGATCCGCGCTTCGGGCACGATGTCGTGAACCTTGTTGGCGACTTCGTGAATGTCCTGCACGCGGTTGTGAACGAAATACACCTGTCCTTCACGGTTGAGCTCGCGCAGAATCGCCTGGCGAATCAATGTGCGATCAAAGCGAGTAATGCGCGTTTCGATGGGCAAGCGCTCGGCCGGCGGCGTTTCCAGGTTCGAAATGTCGCGGATGCCGAGCAGTGACAGGTGCAGTGTGCGAGGGATCGGCGTGGCCGTCAGAGTCATCACATCCACCATGAGCCGCAGTCGCTTGAGCCTCTCCTTGTGTTCGACGCCGAAGCGTTGCTCTTCGTCAATGATGACCAGACCCAAGTCCTTGAACTTCACATCGGCACTGGTGACACGATGCGTGCCGATAATCACGTCGACGCCGCCTTCGCCGATGGATTTGACGATGCGACGTTGTTCCGATGCCGGGCGAAAGCGATTCAGGCACGCCACGGTAAACGGATACTCGGCGAAACGCTCGGTGAAGGTGCGAAAATGCTGCTCGGCCAATATGGTCGTCGGCACCAGCACGGCAACTTGCCGGCCATTGTCCACGGCTTTGAACGCGGCCCGCAAAGCCAACTCCGTCTTGCCGAAACCAACGTCGCCGCAGACGAGGCGATCCATCGGTCGGGCACGCTCAAGGTCCGCCTTGATTTCCTTCAGCGATGACAGTTGATCGGGCGTCTCCTGATACGGAAACGCGGCTTCAAACTCGCGCTGCCAATCACTATCCGGCGGAAAGTTGAATCCCGATTGCGCGGCCCGCACCGCCTGCATCTGCAACATCTCGACCGCCAGATCGCGGACAGCCTCCTGCACGCGTTCCTTGCGGCGACCCCACGCCAGCCCGCCAAGCTTCGATAACTCCGGCTGCGTCTTGGTGCCACCGACATATTTCTGCACCAGGTCGATCTTGGACGCCGGCACGTACACACGCACGCCGTCGCGGAACTCCAGAATGAGGTGTTCTTCTTCAGGTGCCACTGCAACTGCCGCGGCAAACAAGGAATCCGGTTCCTGATGTCGGCTGTCGGTCATCTGCTGCCGGCTCAGCAGCGCCATGCCGCGAAACCGCGCCAGCCCATGCGCGATATGGACGACCAAGTCGCCGTCGTTGAGTTCAAGAAAGCTATCGATGGCCCGCGATTCAATCCGGCGTTTCGGTGTGCTCTGCAACGCGCCGGCCGTGACCGGGTCTTCACGATGGAATAACTCGTGGCTGCCAAGAACGATAACGCCGGCTTCAACTAATCGAAACCCGGCACGCACATAACCACGCACAATCTGCAATCGACCTGTAGCAGCAAGTTGCCCGGCCGCCAACACTTCGCCAAGGCGATGAACCTCCGCATCCGATGGACACGCGATGACGACTCGTTCATTGACCGCGACGCCATCCAGCTCGTCGCGCACCTTGTCAATCTTGCCGCTGAACCGTTCCACAGATTCGACGCGCAACGACCAGGTTGTTTCGACGCTGGCCTGCGGC
>JANNLP010000786.1:0-5009 GCA_031396905.1 Gemmataceae bacterium | reverse complement strand
GTTCTTGGCGTGCCGTTCGTTCTCTTCTTCTTGAGAAATGGCCTGTTCGATCAATGCGCGCAGTTCGGCGTTTTCTGTTTGGAGTCGTGTTACATCGTCGTTCGTATACACGGTTAGCGATTCCTCACGTGGCAATGGCGTGCGTGTCGTCACATCGACGCCACGATTATCTAGGCGCGAGTTGTGCGACGACGTGGAGAGCTTGGGGCGCGGGATCATGGCCGACGATCCGTGGACGCGCGGCTGTTCGGGCAGTTCGATCGGTTCGGGTGTGGGCTCTGCCACGGCTACCGGGGCGGCTCCTGAGCCGCGCAGTCGGCGGCGAACCGTGGTGGCATTGGTCGTTTCAGACGGGTTCGGCATCGGACCGCCTCCGAGGGATACCAGCTCGGACATTACGTAAAAGTCTCAAGACCGGCGC
The DNA here is from genome assembly GCA_031396905.1 of Gemmataceae bacterium. Classification (GTDB taxonomy): domain Bacteria; phylum Planctomycetota; class Planctomycetia; order Gemmatales; family Gemmataceae; genus JAIBBI01. Next base: position 4,588 of record JANNLP010000786.1, on the reverse strand, counting down.
AAATGCTCATCACGAGCCTAACTCGCGCCGTGGCAGAGTCAAGTAATAGCGCAAGTTTTACCGGGAGTGCCGTTCCGGCAGGTAAGGACGATCGTAACCCGGACCCATTCATATCCGGTATTTCCGGGAACGCGAACTGATCCGCTCAGGCCATCCACGGGGCCAAGGTATTTGCGGAAAGAGGCGTTATTTCTGCTGGCACGAACTGGGGATTACCCCGTAGAATAGCACTACGTCCGCGAGCGCACGTTTCGTGCGGTCCATTGGGCGGGTGGCTTGGATCACTTCCGGGAGAATGGCTACCATGACTAACATTCGCAGGCTCCAGGCGGCTGCCGCTTTTTCCGCGGCCGTCTTTGCCGCCACCTGCTGGCAGATCGGCGAGGTCGTATCGGGGCATCGCCCACCTTCCGCGTACGGCCGTGGTGTGGGCACCGCGGCCGAGCGAAACCCTATCGGTATCGAATCGACCGGCATCTTCGCCAGCCGGCCTGTCATCACTTATTCCGCCCCCGCCGGTTCGTTCTTTGCCTGGCAAATGAAACCCGATTTGGGTGCGACGGTCGCCCGGCCTCGTGACCTGATCGTGATCATTGATACTTCGGCCAGTCAGGCCGGCAGCCCGATGAAGCAGGCCCGCGAGTTGACTGCCGAGTTGGCGAAGCAAGCCGGCCGCGGCGATCGCATTGCCATTTGGACGGTTGATACGCCGGAATGGACCCGTGACCTGACCAAAGGCCTTCGTGCCGCCACCGATACACGCATTACCGATGCTCTGACGCAGCTTGAGAAATCCGATTACGCCGCTGGCACGACTGATCTGAAGAACGGCTTGAAGCGGATCATGAGTGCATTGCCTTCAGGTGATGATCGCCGCTTGGCGATTGTCTACCTAGGCGATGGCGACAGCGTGCTGAATCCGATGAGCGATGTCGAGCGCAATCGCATTGCCGCCGACCTCGCAGATCGCCAGGTTTCGGTGTTCACCGTGCCGCTGGGTCGGAAGATCAACGCCAAGACAATTCACGGCCTGTCCAGTGCAACAGGCGGCTCCGTGATGCGTTTAGCACACAACGATAAAGCGTCTGAAGCCGCCGAGCGAATGCTTAAGAACATTGACGCGCCGGTGTTGTTCCCGACCAAGACGGATTTCACGAATGCCGTGGTCGAAGCCATGCCGACCCGTTTGCCGCCTTTGCGTGGTGACATGCCAACATTGGTGGCCGGCCAATTCCGCGGCGAGACCGTCGAGTGCCGCGTTGAAGGCACGGTCAACGGCAAGCCTGTCGCGATGGTGCTGAAGGATCAACTTCCTCCGACCGACAGCAACAATTACTTCCTGATGAACCTCGTCAAGCAGTGGAGCGATGCCGACCGATCCGCGCCGGCCGTCATGCGAGCCGACCGTGGTCTGGCTTTGTCATTTGAGCAAACCCGATTGGCCCGCGATGAGTTTCTGACCCAGGCCCAGTGGGCCATGGGCATGGACAAGTACGATGCAGCCGAGCATTTGTTCCAGACAGCCGGTGCCATCGACCCGTTGGATGCCGAAGCCGCTGGCGGCGCCAAGATCGCTCAACAATTGCGCTCGGGCAAGACCACCAAAACACAGCTCGCGAAAGATGTGCGAGCCATGGGTGGGAACGTGGAATTGGTGAAAGCCACTTCGACGGAATTAACGCAGGACACTCCGGTTCGCCCCGGTTCTGAACCGGTCTCCGGTGCGGCGCTACTCGAACTGGAAAAGCGCCGTCGGGCGGTGCAAGAACAACAACTCACGCAAATGGTGGATGACGCGGTTCGTCAAGCTCGCCTCGTGGTGCGGACGGACCCGGACTCGGCTTACGATTTGCTCAAGCGGCAACTCGGCTCGGTCCGCGACAATGGTGACCTCAGCGATGGTGTCCGATCAACATTGGCCAATCGCCTCGAATCCGCTTTACGCACGATTCAGGCTGACGGTGCCCGTGTGAAGCTGGAGCAGGACGCCGAATTGCGTCGTCGCATTGCCCTCGAATCCCGTCGTGGCAGCGATCTTGTTCGCGTGGCGGATGAAGAACGAATTCGCGAGCGAGTCCGCTTGTTTGGTTCGTTGATGGACCGTGCCCGCTACGAAGAGGCGTACAAGGAATCGCTGGAACTCCAACGCGAGTTGCAGGCCAAGGGCCGGGCGACGCCGCCTCAGGTTCATGCGTCATACGTGATGAACACCAATGCGGCCGCGATCCGCGATTACGATGAACTTCGCCGTGTGAAGGAAGAACGCTTCCTGCTCACCATGTTCCAAGTCGACAAGTCGCACGTGCCATTCCCTGACGAACCGCCGGTCGCTTATCCACCGGCCGCGTACTGGAAAGAAATCACGGAGATGCGTAAGGATCGTTACGCTTCCGACGGCCTTGGCGGCTACTCGCGCAAAGCGATTGAGCTTCGCGATCAGCTGGCCCGGCCCGTGACGTTGTCCCGCGCCTTTGACGGCGTGCCTCTCAAGGATGTGCTGGCCGACTTCGGCGAGCTTTACAACATCACGTTCTTGATCAACCCGGTGCCGTTCAAAGCCGAAGGCGGCGACGACAAGATCGAAGACAAACCGGTCCGCATTCCGAAAATGCCCGGCGTCTCGCTCAGCACGCTGCTCAGTTACGCTCTCTCGAATATCAATGCTACCTACCTGATCCGCAAGGACTACGTGGAAATCACTACCCGCAAGGCGGCCGGCCTGGAGAAGACCGTCCGCGCTTACGCCGTGGCCGACTTGGTCATCCCGATTCCCAATGCCGTTGATCCGCAGTCGCTCCAGCAGAACCTGCAGGTGCTCGGCAGTTCGCTCTCCGCGAATGGTCAGGCCATCTTCGGTGCGGCCGGCGGCGGCTTGAACCTTGGCAACTTCGGGCAACTCGGCGGCGGCATTCAACAGTTCGGCGGCGGCTTCGGCCAAGGCGGCTTCGGCGGCGGCGGCGGCGGCGGCGGCGGTCAAGCGTTCCTAGGCGGCGGCGGCGGTCAGTTCCAGGGCGGGGCCATCGGCTTTGGCGGCGGTACCGGTCAGAACAACCTCGGCTTCGGCGGTGGTGCCCTCGGCTTCGGCGGCGGGCAACAGGGCCAGTTCGGCAACCTCGGCGGCCAGTTCGGCCTCCAGGGCGGCGATACGTCCAACATCCTTATCAAACTGATTGAAGACACCATCGCGCCACGGGAATGGAATACCACGGCCGCCCGTTACCTTAATCCAAACGGCGTTCAGGCAGACGAAGATCTTCCTCCGCTGGACATTGCACTGCTCAATTCGATGGGCTATTACCAGCCGGCCCGCGCCCTGGTGGTTCGCGGCTCAGCCCGTGTCCATAGCCGCATCGGTGATTTCACCGCTCCGTCTGCTCCGGGCGCGGGTGCGAAGAACAAAGTTGATCGTGGCGACGATGTCCTTGTTTTCGGGCCAGGAGCTAAGAAGGCCCCGGTTCAGCCTGTCGCGGTAGCCAAGCCGGAACCCGTGAAGAAGGATGAACCAGTTGTCGCCGCGAAGGAACCGCACGACATCAAGAAGGTTTGGAATGACACGATGGCACAGGGCCACTTCAAGCCACGAAACGTCATCGGGGTCGCCTCCGTGTTGTCGGTGTGTGCGAAGTTTGACGAGGCGGCCGAAGTTCTCAAAGCCGACCTGCGTCACGGGGTACTCGCTCATCCGTGCGTGTTCGACGCCTTGGCGGTTGCTCTGCAGGAAAGCGGCGCCTCCATCGAGGAAATCGAACGGGCCAAGCTCTCCAAGATCGATCTTGACCCGACCAGTGCCCTAAACTTCCTCGACGTGGCCCAAGCCGTGACCGACCTTGGCCGGCACGACCGGGCACTCGAATACTGCAAACGGGCCGCCGCTCTGGAGCCGAATACTCCCGAGGCGTACCACAAGACTTTGGTCATGATCGGCACTGGCGAGAAAGCCACCGCCGAGGCCGTGCAATGGGCCGCCGGCAACCTCCTGCAACGCGATTGGGGCACGGAAGGCGCTCGCTATCAAGACCAGGCCAAGAAGGCCATCGACGACTTGGCCGCGCGGCTCGACAAGGCTGGCCAGAAGGCTGATGCCGCTCAGGTCCGCGCGATTGCCGACCAACACCGGCAGCGCGATCTCGTTATCGAGACCAAGTGGGCGGAACAGGCCGACATCGACATGAGCGTCGCCGAACCAGCCGGAACCGTGTGTGCATCGCGTATGCCACGCACGCCGGCCGGCGGACTCTGGAGCGGTGATAACCTTAACAAGAATGAAGAATCGTATGTCGCCGCACGGGCGTTCAGCGGTTCGTACGAAATCACGGTTCGCCGTGTGTGGGGCAAGCCGCTGGCCGACAAGGTTTCAGTTCGAGTCATCAAGAATCAGGGTGGCGACAACGAAGCAGTCGAGTTGCACACGCTGGTGCTGGATAGCAAGGGCGAAGCCAAGTTGAAGATCAACATGGCCAACGGCCGCCGCGAACAACTGGATTCAGTGCCGGTGACCGCCACCGTCAAGCGTCTGCCGGTTTCCCGACAGACGCCGGATGAGATCAACAACCTCCTCCGCTCGATGGCCGATCCGATGCTGGCGATC
>JANNLP010000785.1:0-7437 GCA_031396905.1 Gemmataceae bacterium | reverse complement strand
CCCATGCGAGCAACGCAGCACTGCCAGGGAACAACTCGCCAAGAAAATCGGTGCGCAGGCCGTAGCACATCACGGGAATGTTGGCCTGATCCACGACCCGGGCCAGTTGGCGAACTTGCGCTTTGGTCAGGAATTGCGCTTCGTCGATGAGTACGCAATGCGGTTGTTCCGGGGGACACAGTTCCCAGAAGTCAGTGTCCGCTGTGAATTTCCGCGCATCTTTATCGATGCCGATGCGCGAGGCGATGCGGCCGCCGGCCCGGTCGTCGAGCTTGGCGGTGAAGAGCATCGTCTTCATGCCGCGCTCGTCGTAGTTGTGCGCGGCCTGCAAGAGCGACGTCGATTTGCCGGCGTTCATTGTCGAATAGTAAAAGAACAGCTTCGCCATGCTTGCTAAAACTCCGCGTTGCCGGGGGTACGCGGGAAGGGGATCACGTCGCGGATGTTGGCCATGCCGCTGAGGAACAGGATCGTGCGTTCCAGGCCCAACCCGAAGCCGGAGTGTGGCACTGTTCCGTAGCGCCGCAAGTCGCAGTACCACGAATAATGCTCCGGATCCAATCCCTGTTCCTTCATCCGCGATTCAAGCACATCGAGCCGCTCTTCGCGCTGGCTGCCGCCGATGATCTCGCCGACGCCAGGCACCAGCACGTCCATCGCCCGCACGGTTTTGCCATCGTCGTTGACCTTCATGTAGAACGGCTTGAGCGTGCGCGGGTAGTCGTACAGGATCACCGGGCACTTGAAGTGCTTTTCGGTGAGATAGCGCTCATGCTCGGACTGCAGGTCATTACCCCAACCGACGGGATACTCCCAGGTTTGGCCGGACTTCGTCAGCACGTCCACGGCTTCGGTGTACGACACGCGCAGGAACGGTTTGGTCAGCACGTCATTGAGACGCGGCATCAATTCCTTGTCGATGCGCTCGGCAAAGAACTTCATGTCCTCGCCGCAACGTTCGAGAGCATCCTTGACAATGCGTTTGAGGAACGCCTCGGCCAAGGTCATGTTGTCATTCAGATCGTAAAAGGCCATCTCCGGCTCGATCATCCAAAACTCGGCAAGGTGCCGCGGCGTGTTGGAGTTCTCCGCGCGAAAGGTTGGGCCGAAGGTGTAAATCTTGCCCAAGGCCGTGGCAAACGCTTCGCCTTGGAGCTGGCCGCTGACCGTGAGATAAGCAGGTTTGCCGAAGAAGTCCTGCGTGTAATCAACCGACTTTTCGCCGGGCGTCTGAGTGAGTGGCGGCTTTTCAGGGTCAATCGTTGACACACGAAACAGCGCCCCGGCACCTTCGCAGTCGCTGGCCGTGATGATCGGCGTGTGAACGTAGAGGAAGCCTTGCTCGTAAAAGAAGTCGTGGATCGATTTGCACACTTGATTGCGCAACCGGGCGACCGCGCCGAAGGTATTGGTGCGTGGTCGCAGGTGGGCAATGGTGCGCAGGAACTCGAAGGTGTGGCCCTTCTTCTGCAGTGGGAACGTCTCCGGGTCGGCCGAGCCGATCACGGTCACCTTGGCCGCATGCACTTCCGTTGGCTGGCCCTTGGCCGGCGATGCTTTCACTTCGCCTTCGATGGCGACGCTGGCTCCGGTCGGCAGCTTCTTGATTTCGCTTTCGTAGTTGCACAGCTCGGCTGGGGCGACGACTTGTACGTTGCCCTGGCACGAGCCGTCATTCAACTCGATGAAGCTGAAGCCGCCCTTGGAATCGCGGCGGGTGCGCACCCAGCCGCGGAGCAACACTTGTTTGCCAATCGCCTCGACGCATCGGGCACTGGCCACGCTGATCGTTTCCATCACTCACTCCACGGGCAATAAGACCTTGAACTCCGGTGCGCCGGCGGACCACTCGGGCAGTGTCTTGAGAAACGCCTGCGTGTACGGCTGCTTGATGTGCGACTCGAGTGCCGCCATCGTTTTCCAGCGCTCGATCAGCACAATCGTGCCGGGTTTGTCCGGGTCGGTATGCAAGTCGTAGCTCATGCAGCCAGGCTCTTTGCGCGTGATCTTCGCACATGGCGCGAAGGCCGCTTCGAGCTTCGACATGGTGCCGTCCTTAACTTTGGAAGTGATCACCAGCGTGAACGGCTTGGCTTGATCCTTGAGTTTCGACTTGATGAGTGTGATCAACTGCTCATCATCGGCCGATGTGGTGGCTGCGACCATCATGAGAACGAGTACACTCACCCAGCGCATGGTTCGACTCCTGATACGAGAGAGGCGTCCGCCGGCCCTGCCGGTTCGGACGCCGCGTTTTGGCTAAGGTATTGAATCCCCACCACAGTTGCCGCCAGCGACTTCATCCAGTTTCGTTCCGGATTTCCGACCACTATCAACTCCCTCGCCCCCGATATCCGCCCGCGCGCACTTCCACGCGCTGGAAAGGGGATGCCGCGGGCACTTGGGGATAATGGTCACGCTCGCTACGACCGCAGCGGCCGACCGGGTTACCACACTCGAGGTGGGCGTGTGTGGAGTAATTATTTTGAGCCGACTCAGTTGAGTCCGCTCATTTGTCGCTGTTGGCGAGGGGGAAGGTGGTGAGTTCGTTTAAGCGACAGTAACGCCGGATCGTGTTGTCCCGCGGCATCGCCTTTCAACAGACACCAACTCATCCATGAACCTCATTGAGTCCACATTGGAAAACCTCTTCCGGCGGCGGTCTTCCGGCTGTGGAATCGACTCAATTCACAGATCGCACTGCAATTGACGCCTGCCACGGGCTGGATCCGAGCCCGCAGCTTGCGTCAATTCATCGGCTCCGGAGGCCGACATACACAAGTGTACACTATGACTCAGGAATAGCAAGCCTAGTAGCAAAGAAATCCCACGGGCTGCGTCATGCCATTTTGCAGGTTATGCCGTTATCACTTGGGAAAATTGACATGTCTTGATATGCCCCCGCAAAGCGGAAAGCATGCCACACCAAAAACTCCCGCCCAGGGCAATGCCATCCGCCGACCTCTATTCCCTGGCAATCAAATTGTGATTCGCGCCCCGGCCGCGTAGACTGTGAATGCATATTCCCGCGATCAGGAGTTCGCCATGATTCGCCATCGCTTGCAAGTGCGGTTGCTGGAAGATCGGCTTGCGCCGGCCATCTTTACGGTCATGAACACGAACGACTCCGGAGCGGGATCACTGCGGCAGGCGGTGATCAATGCGAACGGAGCAGTCGGCGCGGATTCGATTGTGTTTGATCCAACGGCGTTTGCCAACCCACAGTTGATTACTTTGTCGGGCGGACAAATCACGATCACAGACGCGGTGACCATTTCGGGACCGGCGGCCAAAGCGACAGTGGACGCTGCGGGCAAAAGTCGCATCTTCATGATCGACGTGCTCAACACAAATGTCGCCATTAGTGGGTTGGCGCTTATCAACGGGAGTGTCAATCAGTTTTATGGCGGCGGCATTCTTATCAACGACGGAGCGGTCTCGTTGGACAACATGTCGATTACCAATTGCACGGCCAGCGGGTCAACCCAGGGCTACGGCGGCGCGGTCGGCACGAACGGGAAAGTCGACTCGTTAGTCGTCTCGAATAGTAACATAAGCGGCAACACGGCCGGCGGCGGCGGCGGCGGGATCATGGTGTATGGACCCTGCCCGGTCACGTTCACCCGCTGCACAATTGCGGGAAACGCATCCAGCGGCGGCGGCGCGGGAGTGCTTCTCTATTCGGGCTCGATTTTCACGGTCAACGAATGCACGTTTAGCGGTAACTCGGGCAACGTCGGCGCGTCGTCGTACGTCGGCGGCGCGATGTACCTACGCGGCTCGACATCGACGTTGCGAAACTGCACGATTTCCGGCAACAGCGCCAAATCGGGCGGTGGCATAGCGACGACCGGAAGTTTAACCGTGCAAAACTGCACCATCGCCTACAACAGCGCGACAGCAAGCGGGGGCGGGATCTGGCAATCCGGCAGTGGTTCCGTGACGCTGGAAAGCACGATCCTCGCCAAAAACAGTGCTCCGTCTGGGCCCGATTGCATCGGCAAAATGACAGCCAATTTCTGCTTAATTGGATCAACGGGGGGCGCGGTAATAACGGGCTCGAATAACAAAGTCAGTGTCGACCCCATGCTCCTTCCGTTGGCCGGTAACGGCGGACCAACACTGACACACCTCCTTAACTGGGACAGCATTGGGATTGACAATGGCAGCAACCCGGCTGGCTTGCCCTTCGATCAACGCGGTGCAAGCTATCCGCGCGTGATGAATGGAACTGCGGACATCGGCGCCGTCGAGGGCTTTAACACCGCACCGATTGCTGTGTCAACGACTGCCGACGTCACGTCGGTCGGTGGCACATCGCAAGCGATCACCGTGACTTACAGTGATTTCAAGGGCATCACGGTCAGCACGATTGGGACCGGAGACATCACCGTCAGCGGACCGAACGGCTTCGCCATTGCGCCAAGCTTCGTCGCAGTGGACGTGAATACCGACGGAACTCCGCGCACAGCGACTTATGAGTTTACGCCGCCCGGCGGTACATGGGACGGCAACGATTTCGGTAAATATCAGGTGACTATGGTCGCCAATCAGGTTTTCGACAAAGGGGGTAACGCCATCGCGGCTGGGCCAATAGGCAGCTTCAAAGTACATTTGCCGCATACGATTGTGGTGACCAACACGTTGGGCACGGGGCCGGGTTCATTGCGCGAGGCCATAGTGCAAGCCAACTCGAATGGTGGCAGCGACACCATCCTCTTCGCCGCGGATGTAAGCGGCACCATCAAATCGGCCACGGGCGAGATGATCATTACTGATACGTTGACTATTGTCGGCCCAGGCGCGCTCGTGATCACATTGGACGCGAACAAGACTGCTCGCATTTTCAAAGTTGAAGCTAATCTGACCCTGTCAGGACTGACATTGGCGAACGGCCTGTCAACCGGGTCTAAAGCGTTCATCGCTGAGGGAGGCGCGATTCACACATCGAATTCCCTGACCGTACAAAACTGCACTTTCACCGGCAACAGGGGTGATAACGCTGCCGGCGGAGGAGTTGGCGGTGCCATTTTTTCGACTGGGCCTACGCTTGAGCTTTCTGGCTGCACGTTAACCAGCAATTCAGGTGTTCGAGGAAGTGGTGGCATTTATACCGTTACCGCCGCCATCAACGTCGACAACTGCTTCTTTCAGAGCAATGCTGGTGGCGGCATACTCGGCAACAATTCAACAACGATCACCAACAGTCGCTTTGTCAGCAACTCAGCTTCATTTGGCGGCGCCATTTATACCAGTCAGCTCCTCGCGCAAAACTGCACGTTTGCGTCGAATTTGGTCGGTGGCAAATTCTGTTATGGCGGAGCCATTGTGGTACTAAACGGCGGAACACTCCAGAACTGCACAGTGACCGGAAATTATGCTGTGGGCATCGCTCCTGGCGGGGGATACGCGGGCGGAATTGACGTTCGAGGCGGCCTATTATCCATTGAAAGCACGATTATCAGCGGCAATTTTGAAGGGAATACAAGCTCTAACGGCCCCAATGACATTCGTACTCATTCATTCGGCGGATCATCCGTCGGCGCGAAGAATTGCGCCATTGGCACGATGTCCGGCATTTCTTCATTCACGGATATGGGTGGTAATTTGCCGACGGGCGCAAATCTGCAGCTCAAGATTTCGGCCGACGGAAGGCACTATGTCCCGGCTGTCACCAGTCCTTGCAAAAATGCGGGGAGCAATCCCGCCGGGCTGCTCTTCGATGGCCGAGGGGCCGGGTACGCCCGGGTTGTCGGAGCGGCAGCCGACATCGGCGCGTACGAAATCCAGACACCGCCGCGCGTTACGAGCGTCCTAGTGAACGACGGTCAAGTTCAACGATCGCGCATCACGCAACTGACTGTCACCCTAGACCAAGCATTTCTTACATTGCCGACGAACCAGGCGACTGCGTTTCAATTGAAGCGGGTTTCCGATAATGCGTTGGTGACGCTTGCGAAAATCAGCAGCACCCGCATTATTTCGCCACCGAGCTACAGCATCACATTGGGCTTCACCGGCGGTCCGTTGGAGTTTGGCTCGCTGGCCGATGGTGTTTATCAGTTGACAGCGTTGTCAACGATTGCCGACGAGTCGGGCCAATTTCTTGACGGCAACGGCGATGGCATCGGCGGGGATAATTATGTGTCGCCAACAACGCCGGGGAATCCGAACCGCATCTTCCGCCTCTTCGGCGACAGTGATGGCGATGGTGCCGTCGCTGCCAACGATTTCATTGCGTTGCGTTTGGCCTTCGGCGGCAGCGGTGTCACATTCGACTTCGACAACGACGGTTATGTGAGTGCCAGCGACTTCATTCAATTCCGGCTGAGGTTTGGCGGGTCGATCTAAGGAGTGATTAATGGTTAGTAAGGACGCCGGAATGCGGTCGGGTCGGGAGAACCACGCCGCCGCGCGGCAGTGTTTAGCGGTCGGTCGTCATTGAATTTACCCAAACTGTTCAATTTGCCATCTGGCTTCCAACTTGCTTGCAGAACCCAACTAACCGGCACAATTGGTTCATTCTCGTGGTGGACTTTGACGATGTTAAGGGGCGTAACGGCGAAATTGTGACGGCGGCCGGGGGGGTCGGCGGTTCATGGTTGGCCGAGTTTTTATGGGGGCAGGTAACCATGCGCCGACGATTTGCTATGGCCGTGGGTAGTTGTTTGGCCGTCGCGGCGGCCGGCACGGCGCAACAGGTCATCATGAATCAGCAGCCGGTACAGGCTCAGCAAGTGCAAGCACAGCTTGTGCAGGCTCAACCGGCGCAGCAATATCGCTCGCCATTTGTGGTGGGCAATCAGCCGGCACCGATGACGGCAATGCCGGCGGTGGCTCAACCGATGATGGTGAACGCGAACGGCAACATGCAGGCCGTGCAGTACATCCCGGTTCAGCCGATTCAGACTTACACATTGCCGGCACCGCAACCGGTTACCGCCGCCGCGAATACGCCGGTGGTTGACAATCAAGCGAGTACGACCACGACATTGCAGATGCCGGTGACGATGGCACAAGGCAATCCCTCGATCCAGTACATCGCGATGCAACCGGTGCCCGCGCAGCCGACCACGCCTGCTGCACCGGCGAAGCCAGCAGCACCGCAAGCCCCAGCCGCGACTTCTCAAATCATCGCGGCACCTTCGAACATGGCCACTGCGGGGCCACTGGCAACCAACGGCGTCAATGCCGCGTTCAACAACAATTGCAACAGCGGCTGCAACTCGTGCGGCTCGAATAATTGCCAGAACAACAACTGCCAGACGTGCGAGCCGAAGTGCTGCAACCCGTGCGGCCCGGAAGGGCGAATGTGGGTGTCGGCGGAATACCTGTTGTGGTGGGCGCGCGGCATGGGCGTTCCGGCACTGGTCACGTCCAGTCCGGCAGGCACGCCTCGTGAAAACGTTGGCGTACTTGGCGCTCCAGGCACCACGG
>JANNLP010000765.1:0-5565 GCA_031396905.1 Gemmataceae bacterium | reverse complement strand
GACCACGCGGTGGGCCGCACCAAACTCGCCAACAGCGGCGGCACCGGCCAGCAGCGCCAGGAAAACCGTCGAAGAATACCACAACAATGCCCACGCCAGTTCGCTCAACCCAATCGGAGCCGACTTGCGGAAATGATCTGCCAGCGCGGCGAAATGCGGCAACGTTCGAGGGGTTGCAACATCGAACTTCCCGCGGAGAACGACAAGATAAAGCACAACGACGGTGGCCACCGTCAGGCATTCAAACAGGCCAAGGTATGGTAACGGTGTGTCGGCGCGGAAAAAGAGGAAAACAAGGAGGGCCAACAGCGACTGCCGGATGACCGAAGCCAGCGCCACCCAACCCATGCGGTCGTGACCCTGGAAAAACCAGTGTAGCAACCCGGGAGCCGCGAAGAGGCTTGTACCGTAGGTGATCAACAGCCAGCGAACATCGGCATCGGGTAAACATAGTGCGACAATCAAAAGGCCGATGAAGGAGAGACCGGCATACGTCAGGCGCAGTGTCATCACGTCGCGAAGCAATTGACCCGCCATGTCCGGATGTCGAGCCAATTCACGGGCCGCATAGATGCCCAGACCGAAGTCGACCGCAAGGGTAAAAAAGACCATCGTGGCGAGCACAAATTCGAGCCGACCATACAACTCCGGGCCCAGGACGCGGCCCAGATAGACGAATGTCGCAAAGGTCAGAACTTTGGCGATACATTCGCCGCCGGCGAGAAATACGAAATTCGCCGCCAATCGCCGACCAATCACGGCATGCGCGTCGCCCGATTTCGATGAATCCTCCTCGATCACAACGCTGTTCCGGCAGACGTTTCTACCATGTCCAATGAAACCGGAATACGGGCGAGACCGAGCGGGATCAATTCACGCTCTTCGGGCCGCAGTGGTTTTGCTTGGCGCCAAACTGTGCCACCGAGCATGGCCCGAGCCAAGCTCAGCGGTTGATAGACGACGCTGGACCACAGGAATACTTCAGTCGTGCAGTGACACTCTTTCCGGGCGATCGACGCACGGAGTTTTCGGGCTTCCGAAGAATTCCAGATTGCCGGGAATGACTTCTGTCGCAGGTTGCCCAGGGGTTGGTGCAGTTCACAGACGCTCACGTCGCCGTTGGCGTATACGACCGCGCTGATTTTGCCGGCGCTGCACGGGATCACCTGGCGACGGTCGCGCACCGTCTTGAGCTTGGCCCATTGCAACATCGGTTCGACAATGCCGCCATAACGACCCTCTTCGCGGGGCCGCCAGAGACGACGTATGTATTCGTAAAGTTCGTGATATTTGGCCGGATCGGGGCACTGCAGCGCCGGGTTTTTCCGGTCTCCTCGGATCAGGGCCAAATTGTGGTGATCCATGCGCGGACAGCGGTCATAAAGATAGGTTGTCAGGCGGCGGATCTCATCAAGATTTTCGTTTGTCGCAGTGGCAATTGAATGAATGCGAAGCCGGGGATCGCGTTCCTGGAGTTTTGCCAATGCGTCGTAAGTTTGCATCGACTTCTCGAAGGAGCCGGGTGAGACGCGAAAGCGGTCGTGATACTCGCCCAGTCCATCAAGCGACAACTCAGCCACGAACAGCCTGAGATCCTTCTCTTCAAGAGTTGCCGCGACCTGTTCTACGGTGCGTTCGGTAAAATAGCCATTGGTTGGAACATAAATCTCGCGCACGCCATTGTGTTGAATGAACTGCCGGCAAATGGTTGCAAACTCCTTGCGCAGGAACGGCTCACCACCGGATAGATTCAGGTTTTCGATGGGTCCCAGAGAGCGCGACAGGGCGACCAACTCATCCACGGACAAGTCGTCCCGCTGGTTGAGACTGCGCCAATAAAAGCAATGCTCGCAATGTTGATTGCAAATTGAATTGATGAATAGAACGAGGAACGGTGGACTTTCCGGCGTGACGTAGCTTTGCCACGTGAGCCGCAAGTGCCGTTTGAGGCGTTGGATTACGTTCATGATTCACTCCGATCAGGGCGAATAGTCAATCCACTCGTCGCGTTGAGATCTCGCGACGACCAACTTGAGAGGTCCAGCGCGTCGATTCATAATTTCGCGTCACTGCGCGTTATTCGACTCTAGATTCTTGCCTGGCGTGGGCGGCTCAGTCGTCGGTGCTGATGGTCGAATCATCAAGACAGCACGGGGATGTCGACCCAATTCAGTCGTTCGTATCCAATTCAGCGTACCGTTCAGGCTATCAATTCGATACGTTGAAAGTCGGCCCCATTCGGGTCCACTGACATGGAGGAATTGACCCCATGAATCCAGATCGAACGAAATGGGCATTCTCTCAGTCGGTTCGTGGGCCATCGCCGTCAGTGTACCGTGGACCGAATCGATGCGCAGACATGCAATGCTATCGTGAAAACGGTTCGCCGCGTAAATGAAGTTACCCGAAGGGTGAATTCGAATCTCCGAACAGGCGTTCGGCCCCGTGTAGTCGGCCGGCAACGTCGAAATTGTCTGCAACGGAACAAGCGTGCCAATGGAGCGGTTGAGACTAAAAGCAGTAATACTTTGGCCAAACTCATTAACGACATAAGCGAAGTCTTTGGACGGATGAAACACAACGTGGCGCGGACCAGTTTTCATCGGCATCGACAAAATCGGCACCGGGGATGGGGTGAGTGCTCCGCTTATCGAGTCAAACGCGAATTGGAATACCTGGTTGGGTTTCGTATGCGGCGCACAAACAAATTGATTGCTTGGGTCGCACAACACTGAGTGAGCACGTGGTGCCGTCGGGATTATTTGCCGCGGTTGTGCGTCAAGATAGCCGTCGCGGTCAATGCCGTGAACGGAAATACAACCCGCGTCGTAGCATGCGCTCAGCAAGAATCGGCCATTACGGTCCGTCGAGAGGTACGTTGTATCACCAGCAGCGGCAACCGTATGGAGTTGGGCCAGCATTCCAGTCCCTTGGTCAATTCGATATGACACAAGTCGGTCGGGGCCAGCAATTGACGCAAAGAGGTGACGACCCGTTGGATCGGAAGCCAACACCGAGGGTCGGCCGTCGGTGTCCAATGCACCCACGCGCGTTAGTCGCCCGCTGAACGGTTCCGACTTGAAGATAACAATTCTGTGATCGTCGGCGAGTGAGACGTAGCAATAGTCACACACCGTGTTATGCCGCACTTGTGGATGCGGAAGGGGTCCGTCGGCTAAGTTCGTTTCGACCACGAATAGGGCTACCACGGCGGGGGTGATTGGCCACAAAAGCAGAGCCGGCCACAAATACAGGGATCGCCAGTTTAAGGTCAACCTGATGACCAACCATGCGACGAATGGTCCGATGATCAGCCACATTGTCGCACCTGCCGGAAGTGGCCCGAACCAGTAGGAACATTCCAACTGACCTGTGAAAAGAAGAATGAATCCGCCCAACATGCCTTCCGCAGGTATTGCCGCACCGAAGTGACGCGTGAGAAACGCTCCCGCCAACAGGGATCCGGAAAGGGCGGTCTCGCCGCCGGCGAGACTTCCATAGCCACCATGCACTAACACACAGCAGGTGCCAAGAGCCATTACCGCGAGCGCCAAAGGCAACCGTACACCTGATCGTCCCGCAAGGCGAATGAAAAGCGACCACTGAACGAACACCAGTAATGTCAGGAAGACAACGATGACCGCCCACCATATGATCGCGTGATCGCTGCCCTGGCGGGCAGTTCGGACAACCAGATACGTTGCAAGAAGACACGTTATTCCGCGCAATAGCTGAACCGCGATGTTTTGCAGTCGTCCTTCCGTAAAGCTCACTAGGAGAAACTCAATTGAGCACGCCAAGGCGACGACGCCTCCGATCCAGGGCAGCCGTCGCGATACATCTTGCGGCCACCATCCCATGAACGGCCGCGTCATTAGGTCGCTGGCAGCAAACGCGACGAAAAGCGCAATTGCGGATATCGTCGCGATCAAGCGGCTTGGTGCACATTTGAGCATTGCAATTAACACTGCCGACACAAATCCGCCTGACATTGCCGCTATGAGTAACAGATACGCAAATTCGCCGAAGGACATCTGGGCTTACCTTCCGTCAGTCAACAAACGATTTGTCGGCGTAACGACGCCACAGCTATCGCCGCATTCTCAGGCGATGGCCGCTGCATTATGAGCGACAGTGCCTTGGGTCAGATCAAGTCCAACGAGCCAATCGCGGGTGCGATGCAATGCCTCGTCCAATCCCACACGGGGTGTGTAGCCGGTGAGGTCAACGATCTTGCTGATGTCGGGAACGCGCCGTTGCATGTCCTCGAAACCGTGTTCATAAGCTTGCTCATACGGCACGAAATCAATGCCGACCGCGGCATCGGTAGTGGCTATGACGCGCCGAGCCAGTTCTTCGATCGTGACTTCATTGGGATTGCCTAAGTTGAATACTTCGCCCACGGCGCGATCGTTTTCGGCCAGGCGCACCAACCACTCGACGACGTCGGCGACGTAAGTAAAGCACCGCGATTGCTGTCCGGTGCCGTAAACCGTGAGGTTCTTCCCCTTGAGAGCCTGCGCGAGAAATCGAGGAACCACCATGCCATAGTGGCCGACTTGCCGTGGCCCGATGGTGTTGAAGAGCCGGACCACGGTGGTGGGCACGCGACATTCGCGCCAGTAGGCCAGGGCGAGAAACTCATCAACGACTTTGGTTGCCGCATAGCTCCAGCGCGACTTGCTGGTTGGGCCGAATACCAGATCGCCGTCTTCCCGGAACGGAATTACGTTGCCTTTGCCGTATACCTCGGACGTGGAAAAAATAACCACTTTCTTGCGTTTCTTGGCGGCCGCCTTCAAGACTGCCTCAGTGCCGCCGATGTTGTTGGTTATCGTGGCCACTGGACTGTCGATGATGTTGAACACACCGACGCTTGCGGCCATGTGGTAAATCACGTCCGCCTCGTCCACGAGTTCCGACAAGTGGCGGCGTGCAGCGACGCTATGCGGCACGAACTCAAATCCCGGATCGCTTCGCAAGTGCTTGATATTGCGAACGCTTCCGGTGGAGAGGTTGTCTAACACTGTCACTCGATGACCATTGGCCAGAAGCGCCTCGGACAGGTGCGAACCGATGAAGCCGGCGCCGCCGGTGAGTAGGTAGGAAGCCATAGCAGTTGCTTTCTCTTAGGCTTTGAGGGTCGTTAGCATTGTGCGCGCGCGACGCAGCGCACGGCGAAGTTGAAAGTGCGCTTGGCCGCCACCTTGCAGATACGTACGCCAGCGCGTGATGTTTCGGTAGTACCACATCTCGATTCGGGGCAAATCGTGAGGATTGCTTGTGCGCTTGGCCCGGGCCATGGTGGTGCCCACGGCCAGCTGATAATGCCGGCCGATTTCAGAGCGCACGTCAGCGGATGTTCTTCCAAACGGCGCGGCAAAACATGCGGCCGGTCGACCCACATGATCCTCAATCTGTCGTTTCGATTCCACAATCTCGACTTGCGCCACGCTGCGTGGCAATGTTGTCAGGTCCACGTGGCCAATAGTATGGCCGCCAAAATCGACGCCTTCTCGGGCCAACTCGGCAATCGTGTCCCAAGACATCAACGGACGGTGGTCG